>QBLP01000149.1 GCA_003070825.1 Halanaerobium sp.
ACTATCAACTTATAGATGGGGGATATTAATGTATACTAAAAATGATTTGATCAAGGACTTTAAAGAAATTGGAATTGATCCGGAAGGTACACTGCTGGTCCATTCTTCAATGAAGTCCGTTGGGGAAGTTGAAGGACGGGCGGATACAGTAATTGATGCCTTTATGGATTATATGAAAGATGGTTTACTAGTTTTTCCAGCTCACAGCT
Organism: Halanaerobium sp.; assembly: GCA_003070825.1. GTDB lineage: Bacteria > Bacillota > Halanaerobiia > Halanaerobiales > Halanaerobiaceae > Halanaerobium. The sequence continues at coordinate 210 of QBLP01000149.1, forward strand.
GGAGTGAAGAAAATAATGAGGACAATATTTTTAATCCCAAAACTGAAAAATCCTGTGTGGGTATTTTAACTAATATTTTTAGAAAAAGAGAAGGGGTTTTAAGATCACTGCATCCAACTCATTCTTTAGCAGCTTATGGAAAAGATGCGGAAGAGTTTATCAGTGGGGAAGAAAAAGTGGATACTCCCTGCCCCAGAAATGGCTGTTATGGCAAGCTCTATGATAGAAATGCACAGATCTTATTTTTAGGCTGCACTTTAAAAAGCAATACTTTTATTCATGGAGTTGAAGAGTGGAATCAGATTCCCAATCGGCTTGGTGAAAAACCTGTTGAATATAAAATAATTACTGGGGACAAAATAATCAAGGCACCAGTTCATCCCCATCAGGCACCGGTAAAAGATGTCTCAAAAAATTATGATAAACTGAGAGAACCATTACTTGAAAAAAATATCTGCCGCACCGGAAAAATCGGAGATGCAGAATCATATCTCTGTCAGGCAAAGGAAATGGCAGATTTAACTTCCACCTTTCTTCAAAAAAATCAGGACCTTTTTCTTGAGGACCAGCCGGTTCCTGAGCAATGGTATAAAGACTAAAGAAATTAAAGCTATTATCAATTAATTATAACCATGAGGTGTGGTAATTTGCGCTTAAAACAGGAGTTTTATCATAAAGATGCAGTTCAGGCTGCCAAAGATCTCTTAGGAAAAATTATAGTTAGAAAATATGATGGAAAAACAATCAAAGTTAAAATTGTAGACACTGAAGCATATTGTGGTGCTGAAGATAAAGCCTCTCATGCTCACAATAACAAAAAGACAAAACGCACAGCTCCCATGTTTAAAGTGGGCGGACATGCCTATATTTATTTAATCTACGGCATGTATTACTGTTTAAATGTTGTAACAGCAGCAGAAAATAACCCACATGCAGTTTTAATTAGAGGAGTTGAGCCCCTGGAGGGACTCAATTATATCCAGGAAAATCGTCAGATTAAAAGCAGCAAAATCGAAGATTTGACAAATGGGCCGGGAAAATTATCTCAGGCTTTAAAAATAGACAAAAGTCTTGACGGCTGTAATTTAGTAGAAAATAGCTCTCTTTATATAATAGATGGTGGGACTGCTGCTGGAGATTGATAATCAATATGTAGTATATCTACACGATGAAGAAAAAGAAACCACCTGGATCAAACTACCGGCTAATTATGTTGCAGAAGATTATATGGTGGATTATCAAGCTGAGGATCAGTGCCCTCTGGGCATTGATGTTCTAATTAAGGAAGATGGTTATCCAATTGGAGTTATAAAAGGCTGTGATTCGATTCAGCAGGCCAAGGTAGATAATAATTTAGATGGCCACAGATATAAAGGTGAATTAGGAATAACCCTCAACAATAAGTACTTTTTAACTTATAAAAAAGAAAATGAGGAATTTAAAGTTGTTAAAACAAATGTTGACTGGGATAGAGGTAAACACACAATTTAATTAGTAAAATGGCAGAATATAAATTCAGGGGCTGTCTAAAACAGCCCTTTTAAAATGGAGGAACTACACAAATGGCAGATTTTAAAGATTTTTTAAAGTTAGATATTAGAGTAGGAAAAATTATTAAAGTTGAAAATTTTGCAGAGGCAAATGATCCGGCTTATAAGCTCTGGCTTGATTTTGGAGAAGAAATTGGAGAAAAGAAATCCAGTGCGCAAGTTACTGATTTATATCAGCCGAAAGATTTAATTGGAAGCCAGGTACTGGCAGTTGTTAATTTTCCACCAAAACAGATTGCCGACTTTATGTCTGAAGTTCTGGTTCTAGGTGTTTATGGAGAAGAAGGAGTAGTTTTAATTGAGCCGGAGCAGGAAGTAAAACTGGGCTCGCGTCTGGGTTAAATATCCTGCAGTATGTAATCATAATGAATTTTTTTAAAATAAAATAAGGGGCGTGAGAATATGGTACTCTGGCAGTTAGAAGATTATTTAACTACCTTCTTCTCAATTATAAAAGCTAAAATAAAAAATTACAAAATTGGCGACAACTTAGATAGGAAAAAAATTAATTATAGTAGTAATGCCAGACAATATCTGTTGTGGTATAATTCTCAGTCAAAAATTAGTCGCAATAATATTGTTTTCTTCATTCATGGAGGAGGCTGGAATAAAGGAAATCCCGAATTTTTTAAGTTTGTGGCTGATTACTTTACTAAACTTGGCTTTATCACAGTTATACCGGCTTATAGGCTGACTGATGAACATCAATTTCCCAGTCAGGCAATTGATGTTTTTAAAGCTCTAAAAAAGACTTTAGAAATTATAGAAGCATCAGCAGTTAAAAAAAATATGATAGTAGCTGGTCAGTCAGCGGGTGCACATCTGGGTGCTCTACTGCTTTTAAATCAGAAGCTGCAGGAAAAGTTTGAGATTGATGAAAATATTTTCAATGGATTTTTATCAATCAGCGGCCCCCTTGATCTTTCCCGTCCCTGTCGAACTATCAGGGCTGAAAAATATTTATATGATTTTGTTCCCACTCCTCAAAAAAGAAAAAAAGCTAATCCATCTAACTATATAAAATCTGAATTCAAAACTCCTATTTTTTGTCTGCATGGGGCAAAAGATCCTCTGGTCCCTAAAGAACATTCTATAGAATTTATAAAGGAAATCAAATCAAAAACAGAGGCAGAAACAAAATTAAAAATATGTAAAAATAAGCATCATTCTGATCTGACAGATTTGTTTTTTGAAAAAGGACCAGCAAATTCGGCTGTAAAAGAATGGATGCTAAAAGTAGATGCTTTAAATTAATTAAGATATGGAACTCATCATAAGTTGACAGAAGTCAATATTTCTGCTAAACTTTTATTAAATTCAAAAAATTTGAGATGGAGGATGAGAGAATGAAAAAGAAGAGTAGAGAAGAGAATAGAGACGGGTTTTTTGGTGATTTTGGAGGCAGTATTGTTCCCCCAGAATTAGCTGATGTCTTAGAGGAATTAAAAGATGCTTTTTATGAAATAAAAGATGATCCAGAATTTAGAGAAGAACTTGCTTATTTATTTAAAGATTATGTAGGTAAACCAAGCCCTTTATATCTTGCTAAATCTCTGACTGAAGAAGTTGGAGGCGCAAAGATTTATCTAAAAAGAGAGGATCTAAATCACACTGGTGCTCACAAGATCAATAACTGTATTGGTCAGGCGCTGCTTGCCCGAAAAATGGGTAAGAAAAGAATTATTGCTGAAACTGGTGCCGGACAGCACGGTGTAGCAACAGCAACCGCCTGTGCCTTATTTGATATGGACTGCATCATTTATATGGGTGAAGTCGATACCAAACGTCAGGCTCTAAATGTTTTTAGAATGGAACTTTTAGGTGCAGAAGTAAAACCAGTTACTGCTGGTGATGGAACCTTAAAAGACGCTGTTGATGAAGCTTTAAAAGACTTTGTCCAGAATGCAGATAATACCTTCTATATGCTTGGTTCTGCAGTAGGTCCCAATCCTTATCCGACAATGGTTAAAGAATTTCAGTCGATTATTGGTCAGGAAGCCAGAGAACAAATTCTAGAAAAAGAAGGTAAACTTCCTGATTATCTCGTAGCCTGTGTTGGTGGTGGCAGTAATGCTATTGGTTTATTTGCTCCTTTTGTAGATGATGAAGATGTAAATATCTTAGGCATTGAACCTGGTGGTAAGGGAGATAAACCAGGAGAAAACGCTGCTCCTTTAACTTATGGTAAACCTGGTGAGCTGCACGGTTTCAAAAGTTATGTGCTCTATGATGATCAGGATGAAAAAGTTATCTCACATACTCATTCAATTGCAGCTGGCTTAGATTATCCGGGAGTTGGTCCAGAACACAGTTTCCTCAAGGACTCCGGTCGAGCTAAATATACAACCGCTTCTGACCAGGAAGCTTTAGATGCCTTCCACTTATTATCTGAAAAAGAAGGTATTATCCCTGCTCTTGAGAGTGCTCATGCTGTAGCTGGTGGAATGAAGATAGCTGCTGAGCTGGATAAAGATCAAATTGTAATTGTTAACCTTTCTGGACGCGGAGATAAAGATGTAGCCCAAATTAAAGAATTACACGAAAATGGAAAATTAAACTATTTATAAGATGAATAATTAAATTAATAAATTAAGGCTGAATATTTCTGAAAAGTTATATTCAGCTTTTTTACTATAATATTTAAGCAGAGGTGAATAAAAATGAAAAAAGTAGATTTTAATCAGGTATTAAATGATTATAATGAGATTCTGCCCCAAGGAGTATTTTTAACAACTAAAAATGACGGTGAAGTAAACACAATGACAATGGGCTGGGGAACTGCAGGTTTTATTTGGAATCAAAATATTTTAATGGCTCCAGTCAGAAAATCACGCCACACACATCAGCTTATAGAAGATAGCGATTATTTTACAGTCAGTGTACCATTAAATGGCCAGTTAAAAAAAGAGCTGCAGTTTTGTGGAACTAAGTCAGGCAGAGATTATGATAAAATTGAAGAATTAAATTTAGAGCTGGCAGAGGTCGAAGAATCTGAAGTTCCGATTATCAAGGGAAATGATCTTCATTTTATCTGTAAGATTAAATATCAGCAGGATATGCTGAAAGAAAATTTGGATCAGAATATATTAGAAAAAAACTATCCAGATAAAGATATGCACACATTTTATTATGGAGAAGTTGTCTCAGTTTATAAAGAAGAATAATAGAATAAATAAAACATATATTTTAAATTAAGTAGAGTCTCCAAAAAGCAGAGGCTCTAGAAGCAAAAAGTTTTCGCTGGAATGGGGATTTGATCAGCTTTTTAATTTATGAGGCTTTAGGAAAAGTGCTCATTATAGATAAAAATTGCTGATTTTAGCTCATTTTAGCGGAAATCTCTTTTTTTAAGTAAAAACTTCGTAAAATTATTATTTTACGAAGTTTTATTATCAGAGTAAATTATTCTATTAAATATTGGCTGAAATCAATTATCATAAATTCTTTCTTTTATATCTCATATCTTAAGTTTACTTAAGATATTGGGATATCAAAAAATTAAAAGTACCGGGTACCTGAGAAAATTTTTCCAGGTACCCGGTACCGATATTAAACTTCTAATTTTTCAAAGTTCTCTTTTAAATGTTCAGCAGATTCTTTAAATGCGTTTTCCTCTTTTTCGGCCAGTGGTAGTTCTAAAACTCTTTCAATTCCATTAGAATTAATTAAAGTTGGCAGACTTAAACTTATGTCTTCAACTCCATAATATCCTTCCATCAATGATGAAACTGTTAATACTGCATTTTCATCTCTCAAGATAGCTCGTGCAATTCTTGATACTGCTAAAGCTACTGCATAAAATGTAGCACCTTTTTTCTCAATTATCTCATAAGCAGCGTTTTTAACTTGAGAACTTATTTCTTCAAGGCTGTGGTCTTTATCCTGACAGTCTTTAGTGCAGATTGGACAGTAGTTTTCTATTTTTGTTCCAGCAATGTTGGTTAAACTCCAGACCGGAACCTCACTATCACCATGTTCTCCAATAATATAACCGTGAACATTACTGGCAGCAACTCCACAGTTTTTACTGAGTAATGATCTAAAACGGGAACTATCCAGCACTGTTCCCGAACCCATAACTCTATTTGCTGGAAAACCTGAGAGTTTATAGGTCAAATGAGTCAGTATATCTACCGGGTTAGTTACAACTAAGAGTATCCCATCCTGATTGTATTCAGTAATTGAAGAAACTATATTTTTGAAGATTCCTGTATTTTTTTTGATAAGATCGAGCCTTGTTTCCCCGGGCTTCTGGGCAGCTCCAGCAGTTATAATAATTAACTTTGCATCTGCCAGGTCCTGATAATCACCAGCATAAATATCAACCGGATTGACAAAAGAAGCTCCATGTCTTAAATCCATTGCTTCTCCTTCAGCCTTATCTTTATTAACATCGATTAAAACAATTTCTGAGCCCACTCCCTGAACCATCAGAGCATAAGCAGTTGTTGCTCCAACTCCACCAGCTCCAATGACGGCGATCTTATTAGGGTTTAAATTCTTATTCATCTTATATCACCTCAGTGAAATATTTTG
>QBLP01000150.1 GCA_003070825.1 Halanaerobium sp.
TATCAATACCATTTAAATCTCTTTCAGCATTTACATAAGCAGCTAAATGAACAATAATATCTGGATTTAATTTTGAGATAAATTTATTTAGTTTATCAAAATCTTTTATATCAATAATTTCTATATTAATTTTATCAATATTTTCCAAACGCCAGAAATTATTCTCCGAATGAGCAATCACATGTACTTCTTCTCCCATTTTTACTAACCTATTAACTAAATGAGATCCTATAAAACCAGTACCACCTGTAACAAGAAATTTTTTATTTTTCATGATTTTATTCTTCACCTATATTCAGATATTCTTTAATCTGTTTTACATCAAAATCATAATCAATATTATCATTTTGATACCAGTCAACAACAAAATCAATTGTCTGGTCAAAACTAAGTTTTGGTTCCCAGTTTAAATGATGTCTGGCTTTACTGATATCTAGTTTCAATAGTTTCGCTTCATATGGTTCATTGTTATTAGATGTATCAATCCATTCACCTGATCCCCATTTATAAACTAGTTTATCAACAAGCTCTCCAACTGTCACAATTGAGGCTTCATCAGGACCAAAGTTCCAGGCACCTGTATATTTTTCAGGATTTTGATAAAGTTTTGAAGCTAATAGTAAATAACCCCGCAAAGGTTCTAAAACATGCTGCCAGGGTCTAATAGCTTTGGGACTTCTAATCTCAATAGCTTTATCTTCTTTTAGATAGCTAATACAATCAGTTATCAGCCTATCCTCTGCCCAGTCTCCACCACCAATAACATTACCAGCTCTAACCGAAGCCACAGCTATATCAGAATCTTCATTCTCAAAAAATGATCTAGTATAAGCAGAGGTAACTAATTCTGCACAACCTTTGCTGGAACTATAAGGATCATATCCCCCCATAGGATCATTTTCTCTATAAACCCAGATCCACTCATTATTTTCATAACATTTATCACTGGTTATAATAATTACAGTTTTAACACTATCACTATGCCTTGCTGCTTCCAGAACATTTACAGTCCCCATTACATTAACTTCATAAGTTTCTCTTGGTTCTTTATATGATAATCTTACCAGTGGCTGAGCTGCCAGATGGAAGACAATCTCTGGCTTTTCTTCTTTAAAAGTTCTTAAAAGATTATCATAATCTCTTATTTCACCTCTAAGATCAGTAATTTTTTTACTTAAATTAGTAACTACAAAATTATCTTTCTCTGTATAAGGATCTAAGGCATAACCAATCACATTTGCTCCCATTTCATTTAACCAGATAGATAACCAGGATCCTTTAAATCCAGTATGACCGGTTACTAATACATTTTTACCTTTATAAATTCCATCAAATAATTCTTTCATTATTTCCAGACCTTCCAGAAGGCTTTATCTTCATTCCAGAGTTTATTTAAATGTTTAACATCACGTTCATGATCCATACATTCCCAGTTACCATCATGCTTATAAACCATAACTTTACCCTGTTTAGATAATTTTTCTAAAGGACCAACCTCAAAATCACAGTCTTCTGCAGGAGATAAATGAGCAAGCATCTCTCTTTCAAAAACCATATAACCACCATTAATCAAACCTTTAGAAGTCTGTGGTTTTTCTTCAAAAGATTGAACTACATTACCTTCTTCCAAAAGTTCTCCAAATCTAGCTGGAGGATGTACTCCTGAAATCGTAACCATTTTATTATGTTCTTTATGAAAATCAACTAAATTATTAATATCTATATCAGCAACTCCATCACCGTATGTGAGTAGGTTTATACCATCATCTAAATACCCTTCAATTCTTTTGATTCTACCACCTTTAAGAGTATTTAATCCAGTATCAACCAGAGTTACATTCCAATCTGTTTCATTGTGATTATTATGGAATGTTATATCAGAGTTACTTAAGTCTATAGTAAAGTCATTATTTTTAGCTTCATAATGCAGAAAATAATCCTTAATTACATCACCTTTATAACCAAGACAAATAATGAAATCAGTTACTCCATAATGAGCATAAGTTTTCATAATATGCCAGAGAACAGGTTTCTGACCAATCTTAACCATAGGTTTTGGAATTAAATTAGTTCTGTTACCAAGCCTGGTTCCAAATCCACCTGCAAGTATTACTGCTTTCATAAAAATTTAACCCCCTATTTTTTATTCCCACTGATCTAGATAAATATTTTTTAAATTTTCAGCTTCAAGTTTTTCTTTGAAATCTAAATTAAAATCAGTTGTGCCACAGATATAGTAATGAGCCTCCTGATAATTAGAAGCTGAGTTTATTATATCTTCTGTGGCTATTCTTCTATTTATAGTTTCTTTATTTTCTTCTTGAGTTGTAAATAATAATAGTTGATCATTATTTAATTTCTCTTTTAAATAGTCGAGTCTTATAAAGTCTTCATACTTTTTAGCTGAATAAAGAAGTTTTAATCGCTCTAGCTCATTTTGTTCTTCCAGAGCCTCTATAAAACTAAAAAAAGGAGTTACTCCAGTTCCACCAGCCAGACAGATAATATCATTTTTTTGATCAAAGACTGGTAAAATGAAATCTCCATAAGCATATTTAATTGTAATTTCACTACCTTGTTCAACTTCATTAAAAATTCTTGTAGTATATCGCCCAGCTTTTTTTATTACCAGCCTGATTACTTTTTCTTTATTATAATAAGAAGCTAAGCTAAATGTTCTTGATTCAGGCCAGTAATCAGAAGAATCAACCTTTTCTAAAGAAAGCTGCAGAAACATTCCAGCTTCAAATCTTCTATATTTATCAGGTTTTAAGATATATTCTCTAATCTCTGCTGTGTGTTCAATTACAGACCAGACCTCTGCCTGGGTTACAACTGCCATTTTTTATATCCTTTCATCAAAAAAATCAGCAAACTGCTGGATAATATATTCAATCTTCTGGTCATCAAGTCCTGGATAAACTCCAATAAAGAAAGTATTATTCATTATATAATCAGTATTTGCAAGATCTCCAACAACTCTGTATTCAACATTCTGATAGGCAGGTTGTCTGGTTAAGTTACCAGCAAATAATTGTCTGGTCATCACTTTGTGTTCTTCTAAATAATTAACAAGTTCATTTTTAGTGAAATTATCATTTTCTCTAACAGACAACGGAAAAGCAAACCAGGAAGGATCAGAATTCTCTTCTGCTTCAGGTAAGATTAAATATTCTTCAAATTCCTTAATACCTTTATATAATTTTTCGAAGTTTTCTTTTCTTGCTTTTATAAAGTCAGGAAGCTTTTTTAACTGTTCTACTCCAACTGCTGCCTGCATATCAGTAACTTTTAAGTTATAACCAACATGACTGTAAACATATTTGTGATCATAACCATAAGGAAGATCTCCAAACTGCATAGAAAATCTGCGTCCACAGGTATTATTCGCACCTGGTTCACAGTAGCAGTCTCGACCCCAATCTCGAAAAGAAACTGCTAGCTTTTTATATACCGGGTTATTAGTTAAAACTGCTCCGCCTTCTCCCATTGTCATATGGTGAGCAGGATAAAAACTAACAGTAGCAAAATCTCCAAAAGTTCCGACCATTTCATCATCATAAGTAGTTCCAACTGCGTCACAGCAATCTTCAATTAAATATAAGTCATGTTCTTCAGCAAATTCTGTTACAGCTTTTAAATTAAATGGATTACCCAGAGTGTGAGCAAGCATAATAGCTTTAGTTTTATCAGATAGAGCTTTTTCTAATTCGGAAACCTTTATATTATAGGTGCCAATTTCTACATCTACAAATACAGGCACTAGATTATTTTGAACAATTGGATTAACTGTAGTTGGAAAACCAGCAGCTACTGTGATTACTTCATCTCCAGCTTTTAATTTTCTATCATCCAATTTATCTGAAGTCAAAGCTGATAAAGCAACTAAATTAGCAGAAGAACCAGAATTAACCAGAGAACAATATCTCTGATCCATAAAATCTGCAAATTCTGCTTCAAATTCTTCGGCATATCTACCAGTTGTTAGCCAGAAATCAAGACTGGAATCAACTAAAGCTACTTTTTCCTTTTCATCAAAGACTCTAGCTGCAAATGGTATAGTGTCTTTACCCAGTTCAAAGCTTTCTTCTTTTTGTTCTTCTCTATGCAACTCTTTTACTTTTTCAAGTATTTCTTTTCGTAATTTATCAGTTTTTTTGATCAACTAAATCACTCCAGAATTATCTAATGAATTTTAACTCTAAATTTGAAAACCATAAATATTATTTAAGATGTTTAGAGTATAATTTAACAGCACCTCTATCAAAGCCGGATAATAAATCAGGTCTTTCTTGATTTATTGCGTGTCTCAATCTATAAATAAACATTTCTTCTTGGATTTTAAGCATCATTTCTATTCTTTTCTTCTGATTTTTATCTTTAGCTAAAGTAATCATATCTTTTAAAAAATCTACGAATAATTTATGTTGTTTCCATCTTTCAGATATATGATAATACATCTCACCTGTTTCACCTTTTATTTCGCTATCTAATTGATATGCCTTTTCTACTAAAGTCTCACTCCACCAAAAACATTTATATTTAGCTATAAGCTGAGAAGCTAACAAAATCTGAGGATATATTTGATTAGGGTTTTTAAGATAATTCTCAATCTTTTTTATTATTTTTAAACTATTATTAATATTATAAACTAGACCTGATATATAAAAACTACTATTATGAAACTCATTAGGTCTTATTTCTCTGGTTTCAATACTACCTCTATATAAATTTTCATTTTCGGCTTCACCCTTCAAATAAAATTGAGACGATATAAGTGTTGGTTGATTTTTATCTAAGAAATTTTTTAACTTAGATAATTTTCTAATGATAACAGGATCTTCATCAGATGTAAGTAATAAATAGTCAGTATCACATTTTTTAAATAATTCTAAATAATTACCCTGAAATCCTAAATTGCTTTTATTCTTGTATACTTCAATATTTTTAAAAATTTTTGATATTTCAAGTAGATTTTTGTATGTCTCATCACTTGAATTATTATCTATAATTAAAATTTTTACCCAGTCTGGTAGATCATTTTTTATATAATATCTCAAATGCTCTTCAACTATTTGAGCTCTATTATAAGTTGGTATACCTATTGTTAACATTAATATAAAACACCTACTTTTAATTTATTTTTCAAACTATTAAAGTCTTTAGATTTAGAATATATATCCTAAATATAATAT
>QBLP01000151.1 GCA_003070825.1 Halanaerobium sp.
AGATGTGTATAAGAGACAGTGATTGTAGCCAGTATTTTAATGTCGATGGGTATGATGATGTTACCACCGGTTATTATCTCATTACCGTTTAAAATTTTACTATTTGTTCTGGCAGATGGCTGGCATCTTTTAATTGGTTCTTTAATCGAAACTTTTTTCTAATTAATTAAAAAAACTTATTTTTAATTGCTAATTTTAAATAATTTGGGAGTTGAAGCATATGGGAGAAGCGGTAGTTCTTGATATTGGAAGACAGGCCTTATATACTGTTATTATTGTTGTTTTGCCAGTTCTGGGAGCGGGTTTGATTACCGGTCTTTTAGTTGCTATTTTTCAGGCTACAACTCAGATTCAGGAACAGACACTGGCCTTTGTCCCCAAAATATTTGCTGTACTGGCTTCGATAGCTTTTTTTGGTCCCTGGATAATGACAACTGTTGTAGAGTTTGTGCAGGAACTTCTGCAGAATATTCCTACCTATATTAGTTAGGGGCTGATTATAAGTGATAGATGGATTAATGATTAACGAACATATTTACCTATTCTTTCTAATTTTGAGCCGCTATCTGGGAATGATGCTTTTAACCCCCATATTTAGCAGTCGAGTAATATTATATCAGATTAAAATTTTAGTAGCGGTGAGTCTGGCTGTTCTTACATTTCCACTTGTAGTAGGGAATTATCCTGCAGTTTATCCGGACAGTAATTTGCTGGTGATTATTGAAATTATCAGTGAAGCAAGTATTGGCCTTTTTATGGGCCTGGCTGTTTTTCTAGTTTTTTCTGCAGTCCAGTTAGGTGGTCAAATTGTTGATATGCGGATGGGTTTCAGAATTGCCAATGTTGTTGATCCGTTTAGTGGAGTAGATTCACCGGTGATTGGACAGCTGAAAAATATTTTTGTAACTTTAATTTTTCTGGCTTTAAATGGTCATTTGCTTTTAATCAAACATCTATATCAGTCATTTGAGATTATTCCTCCTGGGCGAGTTAATTTTTCTTCAGAACTCTGGCAGTATTTTTTTAGAAGAAGTGCTGATATGTTTCTACTTGCAGTTAAGATTGCTCTGCCGATAGCTGGAGCTATCTTTTTTATTGACATTATACTTGCTTTTCTGGCAAGATCAGTACCACAGATGAATCTATTTATAATTGGACTACCAATTAAAATTATGGCTGGTTTGATTTTGATATTTGTTTTAATGCCGGTTTTAAACCACTATTATGCAGAAATATTAATGGATGTCATTAATGAAATTCCGGCTCTCTTTAAATTGATTGCACCCTAGTTTTACTGTGATTTGAAGGAGTATATTAGATTAATAATATTTTTAGCTTATTATAAATTGAACTGAAGGAGATAAAATTATGGCGGATAATGGAACTGGTGAAAAAACAGAAGAAGCCACGCCCAAACGGAAAAGAGAGGCCAGAGAAGAAGGTAATGTGGCCAAGGGAAAAGAAATAAGTCAGGCTTTTACGCTGCTGGCAAGTTTTATGTTTCTTTATTTTTTAATGCAGCAGATATTTTTTGGTGTACTTAATCAACTTCAGTATTATTTTAAAAACTTAATTGTCAGACCGTTTACAATTAATATGGCTTTTAATATTTTATATGATGCTTTTTTTTCAGTGGTAGAAACTATTTATCCAATTATGATAGTTACTGCTGCAGCAGGAATTTTGGTCAATTTTCTACAAATTGGAGCTCTCTTTACAACCAAACCTCTGGTGCCTGATCTTAAAAAAATAGATCCGATTAAAGGTGCAAAAAACATTTTTTCACTCAAGGGGTTTGTTGAATTATTAAAATCATTATTTAAGCTGGCTGTGATTGCAGTTATTGCTTATCGTTTTTTAATGAATAATCTTAATATATTTGAAAATAGTATTCACCAGGGACTGGATCAGTCACTGGTTGCTATTGCTGGTTTGATTACCAGGATGGCTTTTGCAATTATTGCTGCTTTAGTAATTTTGGGAGTACTAGATTTACTTTATCAAAGATGGCAGCACAATAAGGATCTTAAGATGTCTAAATATGAAGTAAAACAGGAACGAAAAGAGATGGAAGGGGATCCCATGATTCAGCAGCAGCGGAAGCAGAGACAGCGAGAGATGAGTATGAATCGTATGATGTCTTCTGTCAAAGATGCTGATGTAGTAATCACTAATCCTACTCATATTGCTGTAGCACTGGAATATGATCTGGAGGATATGGAAGCTCCTGTGGTTGTGGCTAAAGGTGAAGATTTTATTGCTCAGAAAATAAAAGAAAGAGCAAGAGATGCAGAGGTCGAAATAGTTGAAAACAAACCACTGGCTCGTTCCTTAAATAAAATGACGGAGATTGGTGATCAGGTTCCGGTTGAGCTTTATCAGGCAGTGGCTGAAATCCTGGCAAAAATATTTCAAAATAGAAATTAAAGAGATTAATTTATTAATTGCTATATTTTGTTTTAATTTAGTCTGATAGTTGATATAATAAGAACAACTTGTTTTAAATTTTTTACTTATACTGGTGGAGGTTAATTTTATTAGTGGATAATACTGCAGCTTTTACAAATATAACAAAAAATATGGATATAATTTTTGCTTTAATGGTAGTTGGAATAATTGTAATGTTTATTATTCCCTTACCAACTATGCTTTTGGATATGCTGCTGGCTGCCAATATAACCTTTTCAATGGTTGTTATTCTGGTGAGTATTTATACCACAGAGCCACTGGACCTTTCAGTTTTTCCCTCTCTTTTACTTTTTGCAACTCTTTTTAGACTGGGGCTTAATGTTTCTACGACCAGATTAATTTTAGGTCAGGGTTATGCTGGAGAAATCATAATGAGTTTTGGTGATTTTGTGGTCGGGGGAAATTATGTTGTTGGTCTGATAATCTTTTTAATTTTGGTAGTTATACAGTTTGTTGTAATTACTAAAGGTGCAGAGCGAGTTGCAGAAGTAGCAGCTCGATTTACTCTAGATGCAATGCCCGGTAAACAGATGAGTATTGATGCTGATTTAAATGCAGGTATTATTGACGAAAGAGAAGCAAAAAGAGAAAGAGAAAAAATTAGACAGGAAGCAGATTTTTATGGAGCAATGGATGGTGCCAGTAAATTTGTAAAAGGTGATGCTATTGCCGGTATTATTATAACTTTTATTAATATTATAGGTGGACTTGTTATTGGAATGTTACAGCAGGGAATGGGTTTTGGCGAAGCTTCTCAAACATATATTCTTTTAACTGTTGGTGATGGTCTGGTTTCTCAAATTTCTGCACTTCTAATTTCTACAGCTACCGGTATGGTGGTCACCAGAGCTGCCTCTGATAATAATATGGGTAATGAGATGACGGAACAGCTTTTAAAACAGCCTAAAGCTCTTTTTATAGCTGCGGGAGTTTTATTAGTACTTGGCTTTGTTCCCGGTTTACCTACAATTCCATTTTTAGTGCTGGCAGTATTTATTGCTACTATGGCGTATTTAATTATCAGGACCGCTCAGGTTGAAGCTCCGAGAGAAAAGAAAAAAGAAAAAGCGGAGTTAAGCCCGGAAGAAAAACAGGAGATGAAGGAACAAGAAATAAAACAGCTGATAAAAGTTGATAAACTTGAAATTGAAGTTGGATATAACCTAATTTCGCTTGTTCTTCCCGAACAGGGTGGAGACTTTTTAGATAGAGTTGCCAATATCAGAAAGCAGATTGCTATGGAGCTGGGTATTATTTTACCACCGGTAAGAATTGTGGACAACTTACAGCTGCAGCCAAACACATATAAGATTAAGCTGCAGGGAGTAGAAATAAGCGAATACCAATTATTTGCTGATAAATATCTGGCTATGGATCCAGGTGATACTTTTGAAGATATAGAAGGAGTAGATACTGAAGAGCCCGCCTTCGGTACACCTGCTATCTGGATTGAGGCTGAACAGCGGGAAAGAGCTGAGATGGCAAATTACACAGTAGTAGATCCTGGTTCAGTCATGGCTACTCATTTAACTGAAATTATTAAATCTCATGCTTATGAATTGCTGGGCAGAGAAGAAGTCAAAAAATTAATTGATAATGTAAAAGAGGATAATCAGGCTGTAGTGGATGAACTTATGCCGGATCTTATGAATCTGGGAGAAATTCAGAAAATACTGCAGAATCTATTGTGGGAAAATATTCCAATAAAAAATCTGGTTTTAATTTTAGAAACTCTGGCAGATCATGCTGCTCGAACTAAAGACCAGACTATTTTGACTGAATATGTACGTCAGGGATTATCCCGACAGATCAGTAATCAGTTTACTGATGAGAATAACAATTTAAATGTTTTTACTATTGATCCGCAGAAAGAGGAAAAACTGGCCAATTCTCTGGAGCAGTCTGATCAGGGTAATTATTTATCTTTACAGCCGGCTGAGGCACAAAATTTAATTAATAGTATAGTTCAGCAGGCTAAGCAGTTATTAGAACAGGGAAGAGAGCCCATTTTATTGACTTCACCAATGATTAGAAGGCCAATTAAAGAAATGGTACATCGAACTTTCTCTGATCTAACAGTACTCTCTTTTAATGAGTTGGAATCTGATGTTGAACTTCAGGTTCAGGGGGTTGTTAATTAAATGAAAGTAAAAAAATATACTGGCGAAACAATGCAGGATGTAATTTTTCAGGTTAAGGCTGATCTGGGACCTGAGGCTGTTATTGTAAATAAAAGAAAATTGAAACAGGGTGGGTTTTTCGGATTTTTCGGAAAAGAGGTTTTTGAGGTAGTTGCTGCTTTGGATAGTAAAGAGTCTGATTCAGAGACTACAGTAAAAGAAGATAATAATGATGATATTGTTGAAATTTCAAACTATGGAAGAAAAACGAGGAAAGTTGAGAGAACTAAGATCCAGAAAACTGCAAGTAAAGATCCTGAAAATAAAAATGCAATTAAAGAATTTATAGATGATTTAAAAACTGCTGCCGGATCTGAAGTAGATGTAACAGAAAAAAAATCAGAGCAGCCGAAACAAACTAAAACCAGCAATCAGACTGTAGAGCCGGAAAACTCTTTTAAAAAAGAATTAAAAAATCAGCAGAATTTAACAGCTGCTCAAAAACTGCAGAATAAATTTGATCAAAAAAATACAACTATGGCAAAAATTGCTGCTCACTTTGCAGTAGATAAAAATAAAAATGTTGGTTTAATTACAGCTGATACCTATCGGATAGCTGCAGTAGAACAGCTGCAGACTTATAGTAAAATTATCGATATTCCATTTGCTGTCTGTTACAGCAGTTCTAAGCTGGAAGAAATGATTGCAGGACAGTTTAGAAATTGTGATTTAGTTTTGATTGACACTCCGGGCAGCAGCTGGAAAGATCAGATTCAGTTAGGGCGACTAAAAGACTATGTTGATCACACTCTGGTAGATGAGGTCCATTTATTATTAAGTTTAAATACTAAAAGCAGTGATCTGCGCAGTATTATCTCTGAGTTTTCCAAACTTAAACCTGATAGAGCTCTGCTGACAAAACTGGACGAAACAAGTAGTTATGGAGATATAATAAATATTAAAGAGAATTATAACCTGTCGTTATCCTATTTAACTTGTGGTCAGGATGTTCCCGAAGATTTTGAAATAGCAGGAGCTGATCAGATATACAGTTATTTATTTGGTGATTTTTATGCGTAGTCAGGCAGCAAAATTAAAAGAAATAATGCAGGAAAAAAAAGAAAAGGTTGAGGTAAAGGAATTTGAAACTTCATCCACCCGGACCATAGCGATTGCCAGTGGTAAAGGTGGTGTTGGCAAATCAACCTTTACAGTTAATTTTGCCTATAATCTTAGCAAGCTGGACAAAGAAGTTCTAATTATTGACAGTGATATTGGGATGGCTAATCTCGATATTATGCTGGGAGTACAACCTAACTATGATATGGGACACCTTTTGCGGGGAGAATGCAGTCTGGAAGATGCTGTGATAGAAGGTCCCGCTGGAATTAAACTATTAAGTGGTATTACCGGTGATGATAGTTTTATTGATATTCAAAATGATGCTATGCAAAAATTAATTGATCTGGGAGATCAGATTGAAAAAAATTATGATTATCTCTTAATTGATCTGGGGGCTGGGGCAGCAAAAAGTATTGTAAATACAATCCTGGCTGCTGAAGAGTTGATCCTTCTTTTAACTACAGAACCAACCTCTGTTATGGATAGTTACAGTTTAATTAAAATTCTGGCCAATCACAAATATAATAAACCGATCAAAATGGTAATTAACCAGACTGAGGACGAAAAGGATGCTCAAAAAACTGCCAAAAGAATTATCAAGACAGTTAAAAATTATCTTGATTTAGATCTAACTTTAATTGGCAGTATAGCTCATGATCGAAAGATTAGTGCTGCACTGCGCAGACACTGTCTCTTATACACATCT
>QBLP01000152.1 GCA_003070825.1 Halanaerobium sp.
GGCCTATAGTTTTAATTATCATTATATAAAAAGGTAGAATTGATAAACTGATCAGAGTCAGTGTTACATCCATCTTAAACATAATAATCAGCAGAAATATTAAAATAGACCCATCAATCCAGACATTTGTCATAGCACTATTTAGCATATTCTGACAGAGCTGAATATCACTGATTAATCTGGTTACAATGGCTCCTGATTTATTTTGATCAAAATAAGAAGCAGACATTCTCTGAATATGCTTAAATAGATTATAACGAAGATCAAAAACTACACTCTGAGCTAGTTTACCTGCATATTTATGTCGAATATAAACCCCTGGAATCCAGACGAAAAAATAAAGGCCAATCATCAACGAAGAATAATAGTGGATTTTACTAATATACTCAGATTTCAGACCGACAGATATATTGCCCGCATTAACAAGGATTTCGTCAACAAAATATCGCATAATCTGGGGAAAAATCATTGGCAGAACAAATTTAATTGTTCCCCCAAAAGCAGCAAATAAAATATAATGCCAGTAAGGTTTAACATAGTTTAAAAATCTTTTAAATGAATTCAATTTTATCACTCCATAATTTTTATGTCTTAATAGCAATTAAGACTTCTGAAATTAATCAGAAGTCTTATCTACTTAATAGGGAGTTAAACTATATTTGCTAATCAAAATTATTTTGTTAATCTTGATGGAAATTCTACCAAATTATCTATCTTAATTGGCTGATCTTTTTCAATTGACCGTCTGGCTGCTATACCTGTTAAAATTGACATTGCCCCATCATAGCCACCTGCCTGTCGTCCCAGTGGATCTGCTTCAGGATTTTCAAGGAAAATATCTTCTAATAAACGCTTATCTCCTCCACCATGTCCACCCTCTTCCACTTCTACATCAATTGTATAGGACTCTTCAAAAAGTGGAAAAACTTCCAGCCTGATATTATTATCCGGGGTCTGTCTTTCTAATTCTCCATCATGTCCGCTAATATAAGAAGCTTCGACAACATCCTGTTCAATTCTTCCCTCAGTTCCAATAAAGGCAACTTTATATCCCTCATAAGGTGCATAGTTATTAAGTGAATAACTTAAAAGTGCTCTGTTCTGATACCTGACAGTCAGAGCTCTTGTATCCCAGATATTTATTTCTGGAGAGAATACACAGCGATCTCTAAAGTAGCCGTCTTCAGCTTCTGCATCCAGATAAAGAGCAGAAAGTTTATCTGAAGAACTCATATCTAACTCAAAATTACATTCATCCTTAACATCACAATCCTTACATCTCATTCTATACTGGAATGTTTCTGGTTTATAAAATCTTTTTTCGCCAAAGGCAAAAACTTCTTCGGGAGCAGAATCAAGCCACCAGTTAACTAAATCAAAGTGATGGGTTGCCTTATGTACCCAGAGGGAGCCTGAGTTTCTCTTTTCTCCGTGCCAGCGGCGGTAATAATCAGCACCGTGAGTTGTATCAAGATACCAGTGGAATTCGACCATTGTCACCTCACCAATAACTCCTTCCTGCAGCATTTCCTTTACTTTAGAGCGGTAAGGAGAATAGCGGTAATTAAAAGTAACAGTCAGGTCATTACCTGTCTCTTCCATAGCCTCTAATATTTCTTGATTTTTAGCTTCATTGGTGGTCATCGGCTTTTCGGTAATCACTTTTAGATCGTTTTTTAAACCTTTAATAATATATTCATGGTGGTGGGAATCCTTGGTAGTTACAACAATTCCTTCGATATTTTCTGCTGCCAGCATCTCATCAAACTGATGTGGTTTATAGGTTGGCAGCTCCAGACCTAATTTTTCGTTAACATAATTCATTCTGGTCTGATTTAAGTCAAGCAGAGCAACAAGTTCATTTTCTGCTGCTATTTTTTCATTTTCAACTAAGGCTTCATAATACATTGCTGAACGGGAGCCAGTTCCAATCACTGCATATCTCATTATTATTCCTCCTATTGTAATTAATTGTTCTAAGCAAATCTTATATAAAAAAAAGACTAATAACAAGACATTTATTGTTTTCCTTAGTTAATATTCTACATTTTTTGATATCTTTAGTTAAAAAAAGACAGCTGAGAAAATTCAGCTGCCTTAACACTATCATCCTGCTAGTTATTTAAGTAACTCCGCAGTAATTCTTCTATAATCTCATCGCGGTCAATAGTTCTAATCATTGTCCGGGCATCTTTGTAGCTTGTTATATAAGCAGGATCTCCAGAAAGTAAATATCCGACAATTTGGTTAATAGGATTATACCCTTTTTCCTCCAGGGCCTTAGACACCTTTCCCAGAACAAATGCTGCTTCACTTAACTCTTCTTTATTAATCTTAAAACGCATCGTTTTATCGTTAAAATCTTCTGCGGCCATATATATCACATCCCGTATTTTAATTTGCCTTATATTATTATTTCTGCAGCCAGCTGCAAATTCCTTGTTTTTATCAGTAATTTTTACTTATAAAGCTTAATTTAATATTTTATTTAATCAGCCTTCAATTTCCCTCACAATTTTTTCTACTTCTGCCAGTGCCTCAGCAGTCTTTTCTGGTTTTGAACCTCCTGCCTGGGCCATATCAGGACGTCCACCTCCACCTCCACCGGCAATTCGGGCTACTTTTGAGATAATATCTCCAGCTTTAAATCCTTTTTTAATAAGATCATCAGTAACAGAGGCAACAAAAATAACCTTGTTGGCTCCTTTACTGGCCAGCACAATTACAGCCGAATCAACTTTATCTTTCAGCTGATCATTTAAATTCCTTAAGGCTGAATTATCAAGTCCATCCAATTCTGCTGTCAGTAAATTTACTCCTTCTACTTCCTGCAGTTGGTCAATCAATTCGTCTTTTTTCGAACCAGCTAATTTCTGTTTTAATGCTTCCAGATCTTTTTCCAGATTTTTTTGTTCTTTCT
Source organism: Halanaerobium sp. (assembly GCA_003070825.1). Lineage (GTDB taxonomy): Bacteria > Bacillota > Halanaerobiia > Halanaerobiales > Halanaerobiaceae > Halanaerobium. The sequence continues at coordinate 2,921 of QBLP01000152.1, forward strand.
GCAATTGTTTAACCCGCTGCAGCAAATTATCAGGCTCAGTTTTTAGTTTAGCGGCAGTCTTATTTAAAAGATCAAGTTTTGAATTAAAGTAATCAAGAGCATATTCGCCGGTTACTGCTTCAATTCTTCTTACTCCAGCAGCAATACCGCTTTCCGAAACAATTTTAAAGGCTCCGATGTCACCAGTAGCATCAACATGGGTTCCACCACATAATTCAAGGCTGTAATTACCCATTTTAACAACTCTGACTTCTTCGCCATATTTTTCACCAAAAAGAGCAGTCGCTCCCATCTTTTTAGCTTCATCAATATCTTTTATCTCAGTTTGAACAGAATAATTTTTCATTACTGCCTGATTTACTTTTCTTTCAATCTCATCAATTTCCTCTGCTGTAAGAGCAGAAAAGTGAGTAAAGTCAAAACGCAATCTATCTGGAGCTACCAGAGAACCTGACTGATTTACATGTTCACCTAAGACTTCTTTTAAAGCTTTATGAAGCAGATGAGTTGCCGAATGATGACGGGCAGTTGCCAGACGGCGGTTATGATATACTACTGCTTCCACAGCAGAACCAGGCTTGAGTTCACCTCTATTTACTTCTACCTGATGAACAAAAACATCAGCTTTTTTAATAGTTTCCTTAACCTCTGCCTCAAAATTATCAGACTTAATTACCCCTTTGTCCCCAATCTGACCTCCACTTTCTGCATAAAATGGAGTCTTTGCAAGAATAATCTCACCGTTTTCCCCCTTACCAAGCTTTTCGACCTTCTGCTTATCTTTGAGCAGGCCAACAACTTTAGTCTTTTCTTTGAGGGAGTGGTAACCGGTAAAGTTATCTTCCTCAATTTGAGCTTTAAACTCTGCGTATAACTTTTCTACCTCACCACTGCTGAAAGAAGTTTCCTCTCTGGCTTCGCGAGCTCTTTTCCGCTGAGCTTCCATCTCTTTTTCAAAACCATCTTCATCAACTTTAATTCCGGCTTCGGCTGCAATATCTTCAGTTAAATCAAGGGGAAAGCCGTAAGTATCATAGAGGCGGAAGGCATCCTTACCGGCCAGTACTTCTTTATTTTCGGCTTCAAGTTCAGCCAGCATTTCCTCTAAAATATTTAAGCCCTGTTCCAGGGTTTTTAAGAAACTTTCTTCTTCAGATTTAAGCACATTTTTAACATGAGCCAGCTGTTTTTTTAAATCGGGAGCAACTCCCTTTACAATCTCAGCTGTTTTTTCTACTAATTTATATAAAAATGGTTCTTTAAAACCAAGTTTGCGGCCATAACGAGCAGCCCTTCTAATCAGCCGCCTAATTACATAACCACGTCCCTCATTGGAAGGCAGAGCTCCATCGGAAATAGCAACAGAAGCTGAACGAATATGATCGGCAATGACTCGATAAGCAGTAACACTCTCCTGATCCTGCTGATAGGGAATACCTGTCATTTCTACTACCTGATCGATAATCGGTTTAATTAAATCTGTTTCAAAGTTGGTTTCAGTTTCCTGCAGAATTGATGCAACCCTCTCCAGACCCATTCCGGTATCTATATTTTTATTTGGTAATTCTTTGTATTCTCCCGCCTCAGTATAATTGTACTGAGTAAATACCAGGTTCCAGATTTCTAAATATCTGTCACCCTCACCACCGAGTACATCTTCTTCACTATCTCCAGCTTCTACACCGCGGTCATAATGAATCTCCGAACAGGGACCGCAGGGACCAGTTCCAATCTGCCAGAAATTTTCTTTTTTCCCCATGCGGACAATTCTTTCTTCCGGCAGCCCAACCTGATCATGCCAGATTTTAAAAGCTTCTTCATCTTCTCTATAAATTGTTATCCAGAGCTTATCCTGATCCAGTTCCAATACTTCTGTTACAAACTCCCAGGCCCAGGTAATGGCCTCTTCTTTAAAATAATCGCCAAAAGAAAAATTACCCAGCATCTCAAAATAGGTGTGGTGGCGGGCTGTTTTACCGACATTTTCTATATCATTTGTACGGATACACTTCTGGCTGGTAGCAATACGCTTTTTAGGTGGCTCAAGGCTGCCGTCAAAATAAGGCTTAAAAGGAGCCATCCCGGCATTTATCCACAACAGACTCGGATCATTTTTGGGAATCAGCGGTGCACTATCCATAACTAAGTGACCCTTTGACTCAAAAAAATCAAGATAAGCCTGTCTTATTTCATCTCCACTTTTAATCATTAAAACCTT
>QBLP01000153.1 GCA_003070825.1 Halanaerobium sp.
ATCTCTAATAGTTCCTCCGGCAACTGCAGTCGTTATTCCAAAAACAGCAATTCCATAATAATCCATCTCCTTTTCTATAGCACGCAGAGCTCCTGACATTGCAAAAGCTATAGTTCCTATAATGTCAACAATTGATATAAATTCCATTTCTGCCCTCCTTTACAATAAAATCAATCTCAAGTAATTTTTAAATTTAATGAGTAGTATAAATCATATATACTATTAATGCAATTAATCATTTTTTGAAGTAATGCACAAGTTGTTTAAATTTAATACTTTTTTAAAACAAAAAAAGAATCCTTCTTTAAGTGGTTGAATATATTTAGCGACGAAAATAAAAAAAACCACCAGACAATATGCCTGGCATTTGATTGCTTTATTTCTATATTCTACTTCATTTCAATCATTTTCTTATTAACTTAAATATTCATTGGCTCTCAGGGCAGCCTTAGCACCTTCTGCAGCAGAAATAATAATCTGTTTGTCTTTAATATCTGTTACATCTCCGGCAGCAAAAATCCCTTCAATGCTTGTCTGATTATTTTGATCAATAATAATCTCATTAACCTGATTAATTTTAAGATCTTCACAAATAAAACCTGTATTGGGGATTAAACCAATTTCAATAAAAATTGCTTTAACATTAAGCTCGCGTTCTTTACCTGTGTTTAAATTTTTAATTCTTATAGATTCAACTTTTTGCTCACCTTTAATCTCAGTTGTCTGATATGATTTACAGACTTCAATTTTATCTGAGTCATTTACCTTATCCTGCAGACTTTTGTCACCTGATAGCTGTTCTCCTCTAATTATCAAATAAACTTCAGTCGCTATCTTTGCCATATCAAGCGCTGCTTCCAGTCCAGAATTACCTCCGCCAACTACAGCAACCGGCTGATTTTCATAAATATAACCATCACAGGTGGCACAGTAACTAACACCCTTATCTTTTAGCTGATGTTCTCCTGAAATTCCAAGCTGCCTCTTTTTAGTTCCAGCAGCTATTAAAACAGCTCTAGTCTTAATTTCTTTTTCACTTTTTGTAAGCAGAATATGCCCTTCTTCCTGAGGGTTAATATCTGTAATTTCCTCTCCAAAAAGTGTGTAAATCTTATAGTTCCTAAGATGTTTTAAAAAATCCTGCATTAGATCTGGTGTGGTATGGTTTTTTTGCCGCTCCGCTCCACCATCTCCTGCTGCAGCTCTTCATTATCTGTAATATCATAATCAGTATAATCAAGCCCCAGACTTTTTAACATTGCCTTTGCTCTTCTACAGTAAGGGCACCAGCTTTTGGTATAGATTTCGATCTTTGGCTTATTCATCAGATCAAATCCTTTCTTTGTTTGATATCAGAATCAATAATATCTTTAATAGTTGTCTTCCCAAGTTAAGCCATAGAAATCAAATAACTAATTTAATAGAATTACCGGCTGAATCTTCTGTAAATATGTCATTATCTTTTTCAATAACTTTATAGCCCATCTTTTTTAAGTTTTCTACACTTTCATTCCTCATTTTCTGATCAGGAAAACTTAATGTCCGGTAAATCCTTATTAATTAAAACATCTCTAATAGTTCCTCCGGCAACTGCAGTGGTTATTCCAAAAACAGCAATACCATAATAATCCATCGTTGATTCCAAAACTAGATTACGATGGAGAGGTATCTCTGTGTATCCTAAAATCTCACTCAGTTTTTCCCGATGAGGTGCCATAACCTTTTCAACCTCACTCTTTACTTCTTCATCTTCTTTTATATTTTCCTCAACAGTAAGAAGCTGATGCTTAAAATCTACCACCTTCTTATTTTCTACTTCCAGATCAAGCCTGCCTACAAATGAACCATGACAGCCTGACTGAATAATAATTGTGTCATTAACAACAGCTGGTTTATGGACTCTATTATGTATATGTCCACTTAAAAGTACATCAATTCCGTCCACCTCTTCTGCCAATTTGATCTCCTGAGGAAAACCAAGATGTGATAAAACTACTATCACATCAACATCTTTTTCTTTCAGTTCCTCAATATAAGTAGGAAGTTCTTCATTACCAAGAGTCAAATATATCCCTTCACTAAACCAGTCAGGCATTACTTTATCAATAATAGTAGCTGCAATCCCAATAACTCCCACTTTCAGATTTCCATATTCTTTTACTAAATAGGGGTCAAATAATAACTCATCACTTTTCTCATCATAGATATTAATCGCCAACATTGGATAATTAAGTTCTTCTGTAATTTCCAAAAAATTTTCTGGACCATAACCAAATTCCCAATGAGCAGTCATACCTTCAAATCCCATTTTCTTCAGATTTAATTTTTTTAATCAGGGTCTTGATTCGAGCATAACCACCAGCTTTTCGATATTCTGCCTGCTCACCATTTCAAAATAATTCTGGATGGCTTTCTAAATAAGAGTGTGTATCATTAACCTGCAGTAGAGTAAAATTTTGAGTCATTAAAATTACCTCCAATTATTTCCTCTTTTAAAATAATTTAATTTATTGAGGCAGAAGTTGGACTTCTAAATAAAGGCATCAAACCCATTGATACTTGGGCCACTCCAAAACCAGCTATTCCGTGAACTAAAGTCCCCAGTGTAATTACCAGAAAAGTTAATGAAGTTTCAACTAAATTAAAAATAAGAACCACCACCATTAATTTTTCAAAATCATCAGCTTGATATTTATTGTAGATAATAAGTATCATAATTTATGTTAAATTTTTTACTAATACAATTTCACTACTTCATCTAATATACTAAACATTTACCCCAAATTTATGAAGTATAAATACCATTCCAAAATATACAGCAATCATAATTACTGTTGAAATAGCTAATGAAAGATAAAAATTTAGTTCAGTCTTTAATAATAACGGCAGGACTATAAAAAACGATAATGAGGGGATAACCATCCAGAAAACATTTCTTGATAACTGAGCTACCTGAGTTTTACTCTCAGTATCTATATAAAGCCAGATGATTCCCAGATAAGAAACCAGGGGAAGCGAAGCTAAAATTGCTCCCAAAAGTGAACTTCTTTTAGAAACTTCTGACACAGCTACAATTATAACTGCTGAAATTATAGTTTTAAAGATTAAATAAGCCATCAGTATCTCCCCCTCATTTCTATTTTAATTTAGCTTCTTTTGAAACTTTCTTTAAGTGAATATTTTTTTTATATTAAAAATACTATCCCTGGGTATGATAACCACCATCTACATGAAGAATCTCTCCGGTTACCATGCTGGACAGATCACTGAGCAGATAAAGGGCACTTGCTGCAACTTCTTTCTGCTCAACTAATCTTCCCATAGGAGATTTATCTTTGAAATTTTTCATTAAAGCTCTAAAATCAGAAATACCGCTGGCAGCTCTGGTTAAAATTGGCCCTGGTGAAAGGGCATTAACTCTAATATTGTCCCGACCTAGATCTGCAGCCAGGTATTTAACTGAAGATTCCAGTGCAGCCTTGGCAACTCCCATAACATTATAATTAGGAATCACCTTTTCTCCTCCATAATAGGTCAGGGTAACTGCTGCTCCTCCTTTTTCTTTCATAAAAGGATAAGCCAGCTGAAGAGCTTTAACATAAGAGTAAACACTTATTTCCATACTGCGCAGAAAACTACTGCGATCAGTATCCATATATTTCCCTTTTAAATCCTTTTTGTTAGGACCACCGGCAATTGCGTGGACTATAAAATCTATTTGACCTCCAAAGTCTTCTCCAATCTTTTTAAAAACTTCTTCGAATTCCTGGTCATCTGTGATATCTAAACTGTGATAGCTTTTGGCTCCAATTTCTTTAAATAAAGGAATAACCTTTTCTCCAATTTTTTCATTCTGATAGGTAAAAATAAGTTCTGCTCCCTCTGACTTTAATCTCTCTGCAGTCTCCCAGGCGATAGATTTATTATTTGCTACCCCCATAATTATTCCTTTTTTTCCTGACATTAATCCAGCCATGATAATTACCTCCCGCAATAAATTAATTTGGTTTTAGATGAAATTAATAATTCTTTTTAAGTTAAATAATTTATTTTATATTTACTATAATTCATCTAAAAAAGAGGTATTCCTTCAATTTCATTAAATCTAAGATAATAATTTTCCTGACCACTTACTAAGTTATTGATCAATTTTTATAACAATTTTCCCTCTAGCATGATGGGTTTCACTGAGCTCATGAGCGTCTTTCAAGCCCTGGGCTGTAAACGGAAATACTGTACCTACTACAGGCTTTAGGTTCTCCTTTTTCATCATTTCAGCCAGTGAGGCAAGTTCTTTCCCATCCGGTATTAACCAGTGAAACTTAGCTTCAACACCAAGTTTTTCTGTTTTTTCCTGATCAGGCTCTTTAACAATCGAGACCAGCTTACCGCCCTTCTTGAGGACATCAAAACTTCTCTCCTGTACTTCTCCGCCAAGAGTATCAACAACTAGATCATAATCTTCTAACTCCTGAGAAAAATCATCTTTTGTATAATCAATTACCTCATCAGCTCCCAGAGATTTTAAAAACTCTACATTTTTAGTGCTTGCAGTTGTTGCAACATAGGCTCCCAGATTTTTAGCAATTTGAATGGCAAAATTACCAACCCCTCCGGCACCAGCATGAATCAATACTTTCTCACCTGAGTCCAAGTTCCCAACATCCACAAGAGTTTGATAAGCAGTTAAGCCTGCTAGGGGAACTGCAGCTGCCTCTTTGAAATTAATATTATCTGGAATCTTTGCAACGAGTTCCGCTTTTGCTGTAGTATATTCAGCATAAGTACCGCGATTTGTAAGCTCTGGTCTAACAAAAACTCGATCACCTTTTTGAAAAGCATCTACATTTTCTCCTACTTTTTCGATTATTCCAGCTGCATCCCAGCCTAAGACTATAGGAAATTCAAAGGGAAATTTTTCTTTAAGATAACCATATCTTAATTTCCAATCGATTGGATTAACAGCTGCCGCCTTGATTTCAATTAAAACTTCATCAGCCTCTGGTTCAGGTTTCGCTAATTCATTTTCTTTTAATTCTTCTTCATCTCCATAATGCTCAATAACTATTGCCTTCATAATTAACAC
>QBLP01000017.1 GCA_003070825.1 Halanaerobium sp.
CTGATCGACAATTCACTACTGTCAATAAAATCTAAAATAGCTTTTAAAATTATTAAACCAGCTATAATTATATCCGCTCTCTGGGGCTGTAATCCTTTAACATTTTTTCTCTCTTTTAAGTTTGAATTGCTCAGTTTCTTGATAATTTTATCTAATTCTTTTTTATTAATCTCTGTATTTTCAATTTTACTGCTGTCATAAACTTCAAGCCCCAGTTTAATAGCTGCCAGAGTAGTAATTGTGCCCCCCACTCCTCGAATTTTAAATTCCCTATTAAAATCAAGTTCACTTGCTAACAAATCATTTACATAATTACTAATTTTATTAACCAATTCAGTTTTAAATTCAGTTTCTGGGTTGACAACAAATTTTTCAGTCATTCTGACACAGCCAATGTCCAGACTTTTAAATTTTATTTCTGAGGCTTCAGACCAGATAAATTCTGTGCTTCCTCCACCAATATCGATTAATAAAAAATCATTTTCTAAATTAGAAACTGCACCGGCATAATTGAGCTCAGCTTCTTTTTCACCACTTATAATTTCAAGCTTAAAATCCAGTTCCTGCAGTTTATCTTTAAGTAGATATGCATTATCAACATCCCTAAGAGCACTTGTACCAATAACTCGCAGCTTTTCAACCTGATAGCGATCTATGATGGCTCTAAACTTTTTTAATGCTTGATAAACCCTTGCAACAGCAGCTGCCTTTAATTTTCTATTTTTATCTACTCCTTCTCCCAACCTGGTTATTTCTAATTCTCTAGCCAGGATCTCAAAGGAATTATCACCGCTCTTTTCGCCAATCAACAGCCGACAGGAATTTGTTCCAATATCAATTGCTGCTGCTCTCAAACTCATCAACCCTTTCTTTACAGATTTTACAGTTTTCAGGCCAGTCAACTTTATTAAAGACAACTTCTCCAGCCGGATTAGATTTTTCCACTAAAAAATCAGCAAGATGAGTATGCAAACATTTAATACCTTCTTTTTCTCTAATCCCACCGACACCTGATTCAACCAGCATTCTGTATAAATCCTCAGATACTTCCCTGGCTTTTTGTAGTTCTGCAGCTGATAATAATTTTTTTCTTTTCTCAGCATATCTTTGATGGGCAGCTTCCATTAATACTTTAAATTCCATATCAGTTTTTAATTTTTTTCCCAGTTCAGAAATCAAGTCACTTTCAGCTTCCAGGCGGCCGACCTCGTAATTTAAATATGGACAGCTGAGCCAGTAGATAGTTGGTGCTGCAGTATTGTTAGCAAATGGTTTAACAGTAATAACTGCCGGGAATCCAAATGGACAATAAAGGGCAGTTTTTAAAAAATTATCAATTTTTCTGTCTAATTGAAGTTCTATTGTTTTATGATCATCCATAATTACTGCTCCCTGTAGTTAATTTATTATAAATTTGTACATTAAAAAGAGAAAACACCCCTTAAACGAATTAAAGGATGTTTAAAAAGTCAATAAAAAATTGGCAAATATTTATTTAGAGCTTCCGCCGTTTTTTGCCTCTCTACTTTTTAGATCTTGCTGACGCTCACTGCTCTGCTTCAAGAAACGTTCCATTTTTTCATCAAAGGACATTTCTGGAGCATGATCAATGCGGTCATCTGGATCCTCTAATTGCTTGATGGAAAGGCCAATTTTCCCGTCATCATCGACATTAATAACTTTAACCTTAACTTCGTCTCCTTCTTTAAGGAAATTACTAATATCTTTTACATAAGTGTTAGCCACCTCAGAAATATGAACCAGGCCTGTTTCTCCACTTTCTAATTCAACAAAAGCACCAAAATTTGTTATCCCTGTAACTTCTCCTACAACTATACTTCCAACTTCAATGGACATCTTTAAAAAATTCCTCCCTAGATATTAATATTGTACCCATTATAACTTAATTAAGACAGAGGTGTCAAATTTATCGGCTAAAATTTTCTAAAATTTTAAAGTTAAAGAAATTCTACCCCTTTTTTGATCAACATCAAGGACCTTAACCTCTATATTCTGCCCTATTTCGACAATCTCAAAGGGGTCACTAACATACATCTGACTCATCTCAGAAATATGAAGCAGTCCATCCTGTTTTAAGCCAATATCAACAAAAGCTCCAAAATCAACTATATTGCGAACCTTACCTTTGAAAATCATTCCCGGCTCAATATCTTCTATTTTTAAGATATCTTTACGGAATATAGGAGCTGGCATTGAATCGCGAGGGTCACGTCCGGGCTGTTTTAAGGCAGCCACAATATCTTTTGCAGTTGGCAGACCAATTTCTAAATCTGAAGCCGTCTTTACAAGATCTATTTCATTTAATTTTTCTCTAATCTGATCCAGTTTTTCTCTATCTCTAATATCAGCTGCCTGATAATTAATATTAGCTAATATCTTCTCTGCTGCCTGGTATGATTCTGGGTGAATGGGAGTCAGAGCAAATGGATCCATCTTTGAATCCAGGCGAATAAAACCTGCAGCCTGCTCATATGTTTTGGGACCAAAACCATAAACATCAAGCAGATCCTTTCTCTGCTTAAATTTCCCCTCCTGACTGCGTTGCTTAATAATCTTATCTGCATTATTAGAGCTAATACCTGCTACATAAGTTAATAAAGCTGCCGAAGCTGTGTTAATCTCAACTCCAACATGATTAACCGCGTCAACTACTACTTCATTCAATGCTTTTTCTAAGTTTTTTTGAGAAATATCATGCTGATACATTCCTACCCCAAGTGACTTGGGGGCAATTTTAACCAATTCAGCCAGTGGGTCCTGAATTCGACGCCCAATAGAAATTGCTCCCCGAATTGAAACATCCAACTCTGGAAATTCCTTCCGGGCCAGCTTCGAAGCAGAATAAACTGAAGCCCCAGCTTCACTAACAATAGTATATTCTACATCCATTCCGCCCTTTATCAGTTCTGCCACAAAACTCTCTGTTTCTCTACTGGCAGTTCCATTACCAATTACAATTAAATCAATCTCATAATTTTTAACCAATTTGGCAATCGCAGCAGCGGCTTCATTTTGCTTATTAACCGGTGGATGGGGATAAATAGCACCTGTTTCTAATAACTTGCCATCCTCAGCTAAAGCAGCAAGCTTACAGCCGGTCCTGAAGGCAGGGTCAATAGCAAGTACCCTTTTTCCTTCCAGCGGTGGCTGCATTAATAAAGATCTTAAATTTGTTGAAAAATTATTAATAGCCTTTAGTTCTGCTTTTTCTGTTAAATCATTACGTACTTCTCTTTCTAAAGATGGAAAAATAAGTCTTTTATAGGCATAATCTACAGCATTTATTAAATGTTCAAAGCTGCCAGACTTATTTTTATCAAACTCATAAAAAGCATAAATCATCTCTATTGCCCGCTCATCATCAACTTCTATTTTAACTCTAAGTACTTCTTCACTTTCTCCTCTGTTTAAGGCTAAAATTCTGTGAGGTGGTATCTTATTTATTGATTCTCTGAACTCATAGTAATCCTGATATTTACCCTCTTCATCTTCATTTTTTTGTTCTGAAACAATTTTAGCAGTTTTAAATACATAAACCCTCAGCTTTTTGCGCAGTTCAGCATCATCCGATATATCACCTGCTATAATATCTTCAGCTCCACTCAATACATCTTCCACCTGCTCCAGCTCTTTTTCTGGATCAAGATAATTCTCAGCCTCTTTTTTGATTTCTGATTTATCTTTTTGCTGGCTGAAGATTAACTCAGCTAATGGTTTAAGACCTTTATCAATTGCTTTCGCAGCTTTGGTCTGCTTTTTAACTTTAAAGGGCCGATACAAATCCTCTACTTCCTGCAGAGTATCAGCCTTTTTAAGCTTATTTAATAGCTCATCATCTAATTTCTCCTGTTTATCGGCTGCTGCAGCAACCTCATTTTTTCGCTCATTTAAACGGCGCAAATAATCTATTTTTTCCTCAACATTTCTGATTTCTTCTTCATCCAGACTGCCTGTCATTTCTTTCCGGTAACGAGCAATAAAGGGAACTGTATTACCTGAATCTAAAAGCTCTACTGTAGCTTTAATATTTTCTTTTTTCAAATTCAATTCGACTGCTGCCTGCTGCATTAAATCTGATTTAATATACTCTGACATTTAAAAACTCCTTTACATGCTTATTATATTTATATTCTGTTAAAATCTATAAACTTTTTTTATTCGCTTTGTTCTTCATTTGAATCTTGATCCTCTCCAGCTCCTTCATCCTCTTCAACTGGAATAAACATTTTTTCACCTGGTTTTACCAGGCCAAGTTTTTCCCTGGCAACTTCTTCTATGTATTCATGGCTGCTGCTGTTTTCTAGCTGCTCCTTTAACCTTTGATTTTCAGCTTCAGCCTCTGCAATTTCAGCTTCAATCTTTTTAATTTGTTTTTCAAGCTGGTTCATTCTTGTCATATTCTGATAAAAATTAAAAGCGGCTATCAGTGCTATAACTACAACAATTGTAACAACCACTGGATTTAACAAAAAATCCTTTTTCTGCCGAGGCATATTTAATTCCTCCCGTAAGCTAAATTATGATTACAGTTGTAATTATACTTTAAATTTAACAATTAATCAAAAAAGCAGCCGAATTTAAAATTCGACTGCTTCATTAATTCTTATCTATTTTTAAATACTATATTTTAAGCTTAATTAAAAGATACATTCCTCTGTTTCAGCATCAAAGACATGAATTTTTCTTAAGTCAATACCAAGTGAAATTGTATCTCCAACCTGAGCAGTACTTTCAGCTTCTACACGAGCAATTAAGGAGTGACCCTCTTCAGCAAGATAGAGATAAATTTCTGAACCCATAGGCTCAACAACATCTACATCTGCTTCAAAAGAGTTGTCCTCTTTAACTTCAAAGTCATGGGTGATTTTAGTATCTACAATATCTTCAGGCCTTACACCAAAAACAACCTCTTTACCTACATAATCTTTAATGTGGTCTTCTTTATCTTCAGGTACACGGATTTTAAATGCGCCATCGCCTTCTAGATAATAAGTATCTGCCTCTTTTTCAATTACTGCGTCCATAAAGTTCATTGCTGGTGAACCAATAAATCCAGCCACAAACATATTGTTAGGCTTATTATAAAGAGATAATGGATCATCAACCTGCTGTACTACACCATCTTTAAGCACAACAATTCTGTCTCCCATTGTCATCGCTTCTGTCTGATCGTGAGTTACATAAATCATTGTAGTTTTTAGACGATCATGAAGTTTGGATAACTCAGTTCTCATCTGAACTCTTAGCTTAGCATCAAGGTTAGAGAGGGGCTCATCCATTAAGAATACTTTAGGCTCACGCACAATTGCACGACCAAGAGCAACACGCTGTCTCTGCCCACCAGATAGCTGTTTAGGCTTTCTGTCTAATAACTGCTCAATACCTAAAATATCTGCAGCATCCTGAACACGTCTCTCAATTTCGTCTTTAGGGAACTTACGTAATTTAAGTCCAAAAGCCATGTTATCATAAACATTCATATGTGGATACAGAGCGTAGTTCTGGAAAACCATCGCAATATCTCTATCTTTAGGTGCTACATCATTAACAACCTGATCACCAATTTTTAAAGTACCTTCACTAATTTCTTCCAGACCGGCAATCATTCTTAAAGTTGTTGACTTACCACAACCGGAAGGTCCTACTAAAACAACAAATTCCTTATCTCTGATCTCCAGGTTCTGATCCTTAACCGCTGTAAAATCACCAAAATGCTTATAAATATGTTCTAAAGTTACACTTGCCATTAAAAAATCCTCCTCATAATTTTAGTTGTATTTTGATATTGATGACTCCCTAATAATTAATTCGGGAGTTAAAACCTTAATTTGTTGACTGTCCAGATTGTCATTGATCAATTTTAATAAAAATTCCAGTGAGCTTTTGCCAAGCTCCTCCACCGGCTCACTTAAAACTGTCAGCGGTGGATCAATTACTGAAGTTAAAATATTATCACCATAACCAACTACTGCAAAATCATCGGGAATAAAATAACCTCCCATTTTAATTGCTTCCACAAGCCCGATTGTAGTTAACTCTCTGGTAGAAATAAAAGCATCTGGAATAACATCACCTTCAATAATTTCTAAAAAAACATTATAACCAGCCTGTCTGTCATTAGCAGTTGAAAAAATCAGTTCCTGATTAAGATCTAAACCTGAATCCCTGAGTGCATTTTTATAACCACTTATCTTTTCTTCTTCAATCAAATCATCTCGACTACCGCAGACAAGTGCTATTTTTTTGAAATTTTCTTCTACCAGGTGTTCTACAGCCTGATAAATACCCTGGCTGTAATCAGTTAAAACTGAAGTAAAAAAGTTTTCCTCTGCTAGCCGATTAACCAGTACAATTCTATTATCCTGACTAAAACTGGCTCTCAAAAGATGACTCCCTACAAGTTTACCACCAATAAATATTGCCCCATCAACCTGATTTGATTCCAAAAGTGATAGATAGGACTCTTCCTTATCTTCCTGATTATTGGTGTTGCAGAGAATTATCTGATAACCCTTTTCATCTGCAGCCTTTTCAATACTCTTTACAATCTCAATATTGCCGGGGCTATCCATTTCTGCCATAATTACAGCAATCATATTAGTCTTTTTAGCCGCCAGTCCCCGCGCCAGCTGATTTGGACGATAATTATTTTCCTTTGCAATTTTCAAAATTTTTAACTTTGTTTCTCTACCAACTCCAGGCTTATCATTTAAAGCCCGAGAAACTGTTGATTCTGCAACATCAGCCATGCGAGCAATATCTTTAAGAGTAATCTGCATCTTTCTGCCTCCAGTTTTAAATGCCTGCGCAATTTACGCAAGCGCTTGCGAAAGCTTGAAGAAAAAAAGAGCCTGTAATAATAATTAACTCTTATTATTACTATTCGTTACAGACTCTTAAATTCCTTCTTTTTTATTTAAATTTTTTATAGTTTTTCTATAATCTCATCAAAATCTATATCGCCAACATTGGCATATATCAGATGAGCCTTGCCAACTCTTTCTTCAGGTCCAACTCCAACTGCCTTCATATTTGCTGCTAAAGCTGCTTCTACACCTGACTCCGCATCCTCTAAAACAACACATTCTTCCGGCTTCAGCCCCAGATTTTTGGCTGCATGTAAAAACAAATCCGGTGCCGGCTTTGCATTTTCTACACTGTGTCCATCTGCAATTGTATCAAAGATGTCTGTAATTTGCAAATGTTTTAAAACTTTTTTTGCGTTTCTACTTGATGAACCTACAGCCAGCTTATAACCATCTGCTTTAAGTTTCATTAATTTTGCTTCCATATCATCCAGTATATCAGCTTTAGTAATTTCCTCTAAATAATCCTGATAATATGCATTTTTTCGATCAGTCCATTCCTTTTTCTGATCTTCAGGAACTTCTTTTCCATCCAGAATAATCTCCATTGACTCCATTCTGGAAACACCGCGCAGCTGTTCATTTACTTCGCGATTAAAAAACAGCCCTTCTTCATCAGCCAGCTTCTGCCAGCTTTTATAATGATATTCTGCAGTATCAGTTATAACTCCATCAAGATCAAAAATAAATCCTTTAATTTCCTTTGCCATAATAACCACTCCCATTATAAATTTATTATTCCTAAAATGAAATTAAATCCTAGTCCAGATCAAAACTTGCTATGATTTTTTCGACTGGATCCAGGGTTGGCCTCCAGATTTCCATTTTTTCTGCTGCGGCAGAAATCGGGCGAGACATTCCCTCCATAAATAAACAAATTTCTGTTAACTCATCAACCGGGATTGGATTCTCAGCAAAAATGTTGCTGATTATTGTGATATGAAACATCCACTCCTCATAATTTTCAATAGTTGAGATACCTTCTGCTTTAAGACTCTGATGAACTTTCTCAGAAAATTCTTTTAAAGATTTAGTTTCATTAACTTCCAGCACCAGCTGATGCTGATCCGAAAATTTAATACAGCTGAAACGATCAACTTCAACCTCAATTTTGTTAAATTCTCTTATCTTTTTAGCAAGAATTTCTTTAGCCTTATCAACCTTATTTTTCGCTATTCTATCGATTGTTATATGCAGCTGCGGATATATCTGATCGGGATAAAGGTTGTAGTGCTCAGAAACTATTTTCTGCACCTGAGCAGCTGTTTCTACAAGTTCTTCACCTGGAATCAAAACTAAAAAATACTCATTTTCTAAATCTGCAGCTTTTATCATAATTAAATCCCCATCTCTAATTTTCCAGTTTTTTAATTTCTGAAATTAAACGATTTTTATCATCAAGAAGTAATATATTTTCATCTTCCTCTAATAATTTATTCCAGATCTTTTCTGCTTTTCCTTTAATATAGTCTCTTTTTTTAATTTTAAGGTTAGAAAATAAAATCTTAGCCTTATCAGGATAATCAAGCAAAATTTCTAAATTCGCCAGATTACCATGCCCGAAAGGAAGATCACTTAAGATAATCAAATCCGCTTTTTCAATCAACTTTTTATTTTGTTTAATTTCAGCTTTGGAAATATCAATAAAAGGTGGTGCTTCAACAATTTCAATCCCCAGCTCTTTTGCAGCCTGCCAGTCAGCATCACCTATATTTAAGACACCAATACTCAATTGATAACCCAGATTTTCCAGTTTATAGATAAATTTTTTGGCAGTTCCACCACCAGCTATAATGTGGATTTTGAAATCTTTTTTTTCAGTCTTACGGTTAAATTTATTAACTTCTGGAACCAGAGTAATAAATGGTCTGTCAGAAAGTGGATTGGTTTTAATTAAAACCTCTGCTTTGTAGACTTGCCTGATATTTTCCTCTGTTAAAACCTCTTCTGCCGGGCCAGCAGCAAATATTCTTCCTTCCTTTAGTAAAATTAATTCCTCACAATACTGAGCAGTTAGATTAAGATCATGGGAGACTGTAATAATTGTTAGATTCAATTCCTGATTCAAATAATTTAAAAGATCATAAATTTCACCCTGATAATTAATATCAAGACTGGAAGTAGGCTCATCCAGCAGCAGAACGTCAGGTTTCTGGGCCAGAGCTCTGGCAATTATAACCCTCTGTCTTTCACCACCCGAAAGTTCATTAATTGATTTACTCCTTAATTTTAGAGTGTCAGTAACTTCCATGACCTCTTTTACAATTTTTTTATCTTTTTCGTTAACTCCAGACCAGCGTTTCTGATATGGATGTCTACCCATCATTATAATATCATAAACATTAAAATTAAAATTAACCTCTGTATTCTGGGGAACAACTGCCATTTTTCGAGCCAGCTCTATCGAACTGTAATCGTTTAACAGTTTAGAATCCAGGTAAACAGTTCCACTATCTGATTTTAAGCTGCTGCTGATATTTTTTAAAAGAGTTGATTTACCGGAAGCATTAGGGCCAATAATACCAATAAAAGAGCCTGCTTCAATTTCTAGATCAATCCCCTTAAGAATTTCTTCAGCAGCATAACTAAATTTAATTTTATCTGTTCTCAGCATAATTTTCACCAAATATTTTTAGATTTATTGCGCAGTAAGTAAATAAAATATGGGCCACCGGCAAAAGCGGTAATTATTCCAACCGGTAGTTCCATTGGAGCCATTATAGTTCTGGCCGCTGTGTCTGCAAGCAGCAAAAATGAAGCACCAAATAAAGCTGCCAGCGGTATCAGCCGTCTGTGATCAGGCCCAATTATCATCCTCGCAATATGAGGCACAACTAGACCTATAAAACCAATGCTGCCGCTAACAGAGACTACTGAGGCGGTCAACAGGGATGCTGCTCCAAGTAAAATTATTTTTGTTCTCTCTACATTTAGGCCAAGATGCCGGGCACTCTCTTCTCCGAGCAGTAATATATTTAAGTCCTTAAGATAAAATAATATTACAGCAAATGCTGTTAAAAAATAAGGTAAGATCATCTTAATGTCTCCCCAGGCTGAACCAGCAAGACTCCCCATCAGCCAGTAAACCAGCTGCTGCAGATTTTCCGTTCTTAAAACCATTAGAAAAGACATCATGGAATTCAAAATAAAACTTACTGCTACTCCTGCCAGTAAGAATGTTAGAACCGGTAATTTATTCCCTACCCGGGCCAGCTGATAAACTGTGAAAACTGTGATTACAGCCCCCAAAAAGGCAAAAGCAGGTAGAGAATTTAAATTAAAAATAGCAATTTCTACCCCTAAAAACAGAGCCAGCATTACTCCAGTTCCTGCTCCAGCCGATATTCCAATAATATAGGGATCAACCATTGGGTTTCTAATTATAGCCTGAAAAACAGCACCGGCAACAGCAAGCCCTGCTCCAACAATAAATGCAAGTATAATTCTCGGCAGTCTTATTTCTCCAATAATAATTGCTGCTGAAGCAGAGACACTGCTGCTGTTAAATATATAGCTTAAAATATCAGCTGGATTAATCTGACTTGAACCAATAAATAAAGCCAGAAAGATCAAAAATGCTGAAAACAAAATCGCCCCTATAAAGATCAATATATTATTTTTATCTTCTCCCATCATTATCAGTCCCCAGTACTGAAATTTGCTTCAATATTTGTAAGCTATTTTTTTATTGATAATTTATTAATAACCAGCCCGGTTAAAAGCTTTGGATAAAAGTCAGTAGATTTCTGTGGCATTTTTTCTCCCTGGTCTGCAATATCCTTCACTTCTTTAACCGAAGTAGGATTTAGAATAAATGCTGCTTGATATTTACCAGTCTCCAGTTTTTCAAGAGCTTTATCTCGATATCTTATATAGTCTAGATTTGACTTAGCAGCCAGTGCTTTTTTATCTATACCTAAATATTTTTCCAGAATAATATTATGCAGAATACTTACATCAAGTTCTTTATAAGCCTGAGAATAATCACCTTCTACCTGATCCAAAACAGCCTCATTCTCAAATTCAAAAACATAGTATGCTTCAGCTGCTTCAGCTTTAAAACCAAATACCTTCTTTTCCTGATTCTGATCAAGATAAATATACATTTCCTCTTTACTGTCAAATTCATTAATACTAAAATCCTCAGCTGCTTTTTCTAAAAACGAATTAACTTCAAAATCTTTAATATTATACAATAATCTGTGGGTGGGCAGTACCTTTAACCCTGGATCATCCATATTGATAAAAGTCATCAGACGGTGATTAAAACTTTCAACTCCATCTGCCTGCCAGCCCTTTTCTTTACACTCCTGCTGATAATTTAAAGCTGTCTGATAGCGGTGATGTCCATCAGCAATATATAAATTTTTAGATTCCATCTTTTCTTTTATCTCTGCTATCAGCTCTGAATCAGTCAGCTGCCAGACTTTATGTAAATTCTGATCTTCATCATGCACCTCAAAAAGAGGCTCGTCTTTCATTAATTCTGTAAATAAATTATTAATTTCATTTTTCTGATCTGAATAAAGCATAAAAATATGACCAAAATTTGCTTCTGTAGCTCTAATTAACTTTAAACGATCTGCTTTTGGTCCTTCCATTGTATTTTCGTGAGCCTTAACTCCTTCGCCAGCCTCCAGTTCACCCAGACCAACAAAGCCCTTGCGGACAAACTTTTCTCCTTCAACCTCATATTCCTGAGTGTAGAGATAAAAACCTGCTTTTTGATCACGAACTAAAATCTGCTTTTTAATCCAGTTGTTCAAATTATCAGCTGCACTCTGATAGCGATCTTCTTTTTTTCCTAAAATCAAACGCACAACATTATAAGGACTTTGCTCATAATATTCTTCCTGTAACTGCTGATCAATCTTATCATATGGTTGTGTTACTACCTTCTCGAGTTCTCCAACCTGCTCCTGGTTATATCTATAACCATGAAATGGAAATACCTTCGCCATACTTATCACTCCTTTTAATCATTATATATTTTTATCAGCTTTACAGCAAGCTAGATTCAGATATCAAAATTTTTGTAATATAATGAAAATATAATTTATTCTTATTTTACTCTGTTAAAGCATTAAATCCTTGCTTTATCCTTTCCAGTTAGATATAATTAAAAAAAATTAGTAGCAAGAAGAGAGAAGGAGTGGTAATAAGTGTATAAGGTTTTAGTCAGTGACAATATTGCTCAAAAAGGAATTGATATTTTACAGGAAGCAGGCATGGATGTTGATTTCAAACCAGGACAGAGCCGAGAAGATTTTTTAGAAACTATTGCCGACTATGATGGAATTATTGTTAGAAGTATGACTCTTTTAGACGCTGAAGCTTTAAATAAGGCAAAAAAATTAAAGGTAATAGGTAGAGCAGGTACAGGTTATGATAATATTGACTTAGATGAGGCTACTAAACATGGAATTTTCGTTTTTAATACCCCAACTGGAAACACAATTTCTGCGGTTGAACACACTCTGGGAATGATGCTTTCACTTTCCCGTAATATTCCCCAGGCAAACCAGGCACTACACAATGATATCTGGGACCGCAAAAAATATATGGGGGTTGAAGTAAAGGGTAAAACTTTAGGAATTATTGGTCTGGGAAGAATCGGAAGCAGGGTTGCCAAGAGAGCCCAGAGTTTTGGAATGAAAGTAATTGCCAATGACCCGTATCTAGCTCCAAAAAAAGCTGAGAAAATTAATGTCCCTTTACTGCCATTTAAAGAGGTTTTAGAAAAAGCAGATTATGTTACACTACATACACCGCTAACTGATGAAACCTATCATATTTTAAGTCACAAAGAATTCGCCATTATGAAAGATGGTGCGCGCGTAATTAACTGCGCCAGAGGTCAAAATGTAGATACCAAAGCTCTGGCTGAAGCATTGGAAAAAAATAAAATTGCCGGTGCAGCAATCGATGTTCATGAGGAAGAACCAGTTAAAGCCAGTAATAATCCTCTACTTAAATTTAATGATCGTGTTATTATGACCTGTCATTTAGGTGGAACAACTACTGAGGCCATGGATAATGTGTCGATTACCGCAGCTGAAGAAGTAGTTTCAGTCTTACAGAGCAATCTGCCCGAATCACCACTTAATATCCCGGCAATGGATCCCCAGGAGTTTAATCAGGCTAAACCGTATATTAATCTGGTAACTAAGCTGGGTAATTTTATGGCTAAGTGGAAAGGGCACGAAAGAATTGAGGCTGTAGAAGTCGAATATGGTGGAGAGGTTAATCAATTTAACCACAAGCCAATGACTTTAAGTCTGGTAAAATCTATTTTAGAGCCGATTTTAGATGACCGAATTAATCTTGTAAACGCAATGCATATTGCTGAAGAAAGAGGTATTTCTTTAAAGGAAAGCAAGATTCAAAATGAAGGTGAATTAAAAAATATTATTAAAATCAACCTTAAAACTGAAACTGGAGAGTACAGTCTGGCCGGAACCTATTTACCAATTGGATT
The DNA here is from genome assembly GCA_003070825.1 of Halanaerobium sp. GTDB lineage: Bacteria > Bacillota > Halanaerobiia > Halanaerobiales > Halanaerobiaceae > Halanaerobium. Next base: position 13,366 of record QBLP01000017.1, read on the forward strand.
TAGGTTAATCGAAATTAATGGGCTGAGAATTGATCTTGACCTCTCAGGTGAATTTATTATAGTTAGTTATCAGGATAAACCGGGAGTAATTGGTAAAATTGGTTCAACACTTGGTGAAGAAAATATTAATATTGCTAATATGCAGGTGGGACGTCAGGATATTGGCGGCGAAGCAATTATGATGATGCAGATTGATTCAAAACCTTCTAAAGAAATTATGGAAAGAATCAAAGTCCATCTTGATGAACTTGATACTCGAGTAAAAGATTTAAGCTATCTGGAAATATAAATATATTTAGTATAATCGCGGGAGCAGTCTTATTAAGACTGCTCTTTTTTTTACCCCTTTTTATTTTTGCGTCTTAATTTTAAGAATTTTCTGTTTGCTTGTATCGTATTTATTAGATATAATGAAGTTAAATTAGCAAAATATTTAGGGGAGTGATTAACCGTGTATAAAGTTTTAGTCAATGACAACATTTCTCAAAAAGGCATTGATATTTTACAAGAGGCAGGTATAGAAGTTGATTTCAAACCCGAACAATCTCGCGAAGAATGTTTAAAAACTATTCATCAATATGATGGAATAATACTTCGCAGTATGACAGATTTAGATAAAAAAGCCTTAGCTAAAGCTGAAAACTTAAAAGTAATAGGCAGAGCAGGCACCGGTTATGATAATATCGACCTGGAGGAAGCAACTAAAAAAGGAATTTTTGTTTTTAACACTCCTACCGGCAATACTATTTCTGCTGTAGAACATACTCTGGGAATGATGCTTTCCCTTTCCCGAAATATTCCTCAGTCAAATCAGGCATTACACAACAACCTCTGGAATAGAAAAAAATATAGAGGAGTTGAATTAAAAGCTAAAACACTGGGAATAATTGGATTAAATAGAATTGGGAGCCGAGTTGCTAAAAGAGCTCAAGCTTTTGGAATGGATGTAATAGCAAATGATCCCTATCTTGCTCCAGAAAAAGCAGAAAGTTTAAATGTTCCTCTGCTTTCTCTAAAACAACTCTTAAAAAAATCTGATTATATAACTCTTCACATCCCATTAACTGAGGAAACTCATCATCTCTTAAGCGAAGCTGAGTTTAAATTAATGAAGAAAAATGCGCGAATAATTAATTGTGCTCGCGGAAAAAATATTGACACCAAAGCACTGGCCAGAGCTCTAGCAGAAAATGAAATTGCAGGCGCTGCAATCGATGTTCATGAAGAAGAACCTGTCCCTAAAGATAATCCACTGCTGAATTTTGAAGACCGGGTTATAATGACTGCACATCTGGGAGGAACCACTATTGAAGCAATAGATAATAATTCTATCGCTGCTGCTAGAGAAGTTGTCTCTGTTCTCGAGGGTAATCTTCCAGAATCACCTCTCAATATTCCGGTTATGGATCCTCAGGAATTCAAAAAAGCTCAGCCATATATTGAACTGGTAGCTAAATTGGGTAAATTTATGGCAGAATGGAAAGGAGACCAGCGAATTAAATCAGTTGAAGTAGAATACGGAGGTGAAATTAATAATTTCAAGCTTAAACCCATAACCTTAAGTTTAATTAAATCTATTCTTGATCCCATACTGGATAACAGAATCAACTTAGTTAATGCAATGCATATAGCTGAAGAAAGAGAAATTGCCATTAAAGAAAGTAAAATTCAAAATGAAACTGAACTTAAAAATTTAGTCAATCTAAAAGTTAAATCTGATAAAGAAGAATACAGTCTTTCGGGAACTTATCTTCCTAATGGTTATCGGATTGTAAGAATAAATGATTTAAGAATTGATCTTGAGCTGGACGGAGAATTTATAATTGTAAGTTATCAGGATAAACCGGGTGTGATTGGAAAAATAACCTCTGTTTTAGGAAAAGACAAAATTAATATTGCCAATATGCAGGTTGGCAGGAAATCACCAGGTGGAGAGGCAGTTGTATTGATTCAAATTGATTCAAAACCCTCAGAAGAAGTTATGCAAGAAATCAAAAATAGTCTAAATGAAATCAATGCCAATCTTAAAGAAATAAATTATCTTAAAATATAAGAATTCAAATTTCAGAGCAGCCTTTCTGGGGCTGCTCTCTTCTCATCTTAATTAATTATTTAAAACTATAGCTGTAATTTCTTATTTAGCAAAATCATATTCTAATTCCCGGTTTAAAAAATATAAAAAAACAATAATTAAAAACATAAAGAAACTTATACTTGCAAAACCAGTAAACACATTAAAAATATCATTGATTTTACCAATCAGCCAGTTTGAAGTCATATTTATTGCAGAGGCAGTAGTAATAATAAAGCCCATATAAGAACTTACACCCTTATCAAATTCATTCATTATAACTGCCATAATGGTAGGGAACATAATAGAAATAAAAAATCCTGCTGTAGAAAAGAAAACTGCTCCCAAAACTCCCTCCATTAAGAGACCGCAGATAAATAAGAATAATGTTGCTGAAGCAAAGATAAATAGTATTTTGATATATCCTAAATGCTCTGTAAAATATCCTCCTACAAGTCTCCCCACAGTAAAAATTATAAAAAATAATGATAAATATGTAGAGGCAGATGTTGTGCTAAATGCTCTTTCTACATGCAGAAAATTAACCAGCCAGCTTCCAATTGCAATTTCAGACACAACAGCTGAGCCCAAAACTGCAGAAAAAAGCCATACTTTTTTCTGCTTTACTATTTTTTTAATTGCAATATTATCTTTTTTATCATTTTCAATTTCTACTGGAAAATCAGTAAAAAAT
>QBLP01000154.1 GCA_003070825.1 Halanaerobium sp.
ATTGATAACTATAGAAAAAAGCCTACCAGTTAAGGTAGGCTTAGAATTAAATTATATTATCTAATAAAAATATTTTTCGACATTTTTATTCATAAATCAAGTTTTAGACGGCACCTATACTTTATCTTACCGGACAGGCTCCTCCTTCACAGGAAGATTCGTCGAGTTCTCTTTCTAAATACTCTGTTTCGTACTTAGAAACTAAGGAAGGATTAAAGCGCTCCATCTCTTCCACCCGCTGATTGTATTCTTCTTCTGTGATTTCTTCATAAGGCATTAGGTCATAGAAGTTGTCATTATAGGAAATAAAAGAAATACCAACTACACTGTTCCAGTTCTCCCAGAGCCATTCTTCTACATCTTCCCATTCATCATCACGAACATGAACAGTAATTGAAGCATTATGATCAACATAATTTTCCATAAACATCTTATAAGTTTCCAGCTGATCAATTGCATTCACATCTCCTTTAACCTGTCCTTCAGGAGCTTTAACGGGGAATTCTACCACTAAAGTTTCTGGATCATCTGGATCCTGACCTACTTCTGGATGAATAGGATAATCCAATTCTTCACAGACCCGGGCCAGCGGATCAGAAGCAGAAATTCTTACCCGTCTAACATAATGGGCACTGTGTGAATAATGAAGACCACTGGAAACTGTAGGCATCTGAGTCTGAGTCCCCTCAGGTTTAACAGTTGTAATCAGTTTTGGCTCATTATCTCCCACCTCTTTGGCAATTTCTCTGGCTGCCTGATGTGCAACTTCACGTAGTTCTTCCAGCAGCTGAGCTTCCTGGGCTTCATTTAAATCAGCAGCATTTTTCATGTCCTGCCAACCAGTCAGAGAGGTTCCAATCAGTCTATCCCGTTTGTTAATCTGATCCCACTCCGGTAATTCAAACTCGATTAAAGCCATTCTGTAACCAGCTCTAGCAGAAAGTTTCTGCGATTCAAACATTGCTTTTTTATCCAGATTACCTTCTTCATCAACAAAGGCCATCACATTTAAAGAGGTTAAATTACAGACCCCTCTGGAATCAAGCAGAATTTCTGCACAGGGGTTAACTCCTTTGAAGTTTTCACGGCGGCGGCTTCCTTCCACAGCATTGATAAAGCCAGGTTCACCACTAAAGCGCATCTGCTTAACATGCCACTTTAACTGTTCTTTAGAAGGCTTACCTTCGTAGAAAATACTATTGTTGCTCATCTGACGGTGAGAAATTTCCTTATTAATTACCCACTCATCATCTTCTTTGACATATAAATTACTTTTAGCCTGAGCTATTTCTTTATCATCAGCACTAAAGAGACAGATCTGAGATGAGCGTCTAACTCCACCTGAAACCACATTTTCCGCTACAATATTGGCTAAATCCATAGCATCAATTGGCTTTAGTTTAACCCGATTAATATCATCTAAATCACGGTCCGGCTTTTCTTTTAATAATTTATCAATTTTAGTAAACATCCGCTTTAAACTCTGATGCCCAGAAGCTGTACCACCAAAAGTCTTAAGCTTCTCTCCCTTTGGACGCACAGAATCATAATTAAAAATAATTCTTTTTAGCGGACGATAGGCATGGTCAACCAGGAACTTAAAATAATATTCCAGTGACTGAATCCAGCCTTCTTTTGAGTCACCAACATTAATTGTTACTACATCATCTTCATCAAAATCAAAATCTGTATATTCTCTTCTTTCTTCTTTATCTACAGGCTCATAATATTTATGAATAACTTCAATATCGGTTCTAATCTTTGGCAACTGCTCTACATCACGCGGCAGTACGCGGAAGCCAACTCCACTACCGATCATCAGCAGATAAAATAAATCCTGATAGGCTTTAAAACTGTCGATAACTGTAAAGGAACAGTTATAATTACTCATTCCATATTTTTTAGATGACTCTGTAGAAGCAGTCCAGAGTGTACGTCCGGCTAAAAAGTTTCTTAAGTTATATACATTATCATAAAGCTTTTCTGCCTCTTTTTTAGTAGTCTGAGCCAGTGAGCAGTTATATTCCACTGCTCTTTTTACGGTTTCCCACCAGTATTCTCGACGCTGCTCCTCTTCTAACCAGCGTGAATATGTTCTATAATAAATAAATTCTCCCAGTTCTGTCGGAAAAGGATTGGGCTGGTGTTTGTATTTACTCAAAAATTCATTGGTTAAAAGAGGATTTTCTTTTTCCCTCTTTCTGGATAATCTTGACTGCTGTCTTTTGTTTCTGTATAAAATATATGACTTAGCTGTTGTCACATAGGCAGCCTTCATTAATTTTTCTTCCACTAAATCCTGAATTTCCTCTACTTTAGGTACCTGATCCTGATTATAAAACTCAGTAATTAAATCTGATTCTACATCCAGAGCAACCTGTTCTGCATCATCTTGGGTCGCATCTTCTCCAGACTCGACCATTGCCCTGTAAATTGCCTTGGTGATCTTATCCCGACTGTAAGCTACTTCTCTCTCGTCCCGCTTGATTACCGTCATGTCGGATTTACTCAAAATAAAAACCTCCTTGAAATTTTAATACATTTATATTATTTATTTATCTATTTATATCCTGAATTATAATTATAGCATAAAATTTATGATTTATAAATTAAATTTCCACTAAAAAAACTTGCTAGATAAACAGGAGTTCAATTTAAATCTCCCATAATAGGGCTCAGGCTAAATTTTAAAAAAGATGAAAACTGGAACTTTAAATTACTGAGCCAGTTTTTCATCTTCAATTTTGAAATATTTTATTTTTAAACTTTAGATCTTAATCATTTTCAATCTAATTTTCTAAAATATTTATAAGAGCTTCTGCCACATTTGGAGCAAACTGCAGCCCCTTATTATCCTTAATCTCTGACAGGGCGTGGTCAAAAGTCAGCGGTTCCCGATAAGTTCTCTTAGAGCGCATTGCATCCCAGGCATCTGCGGCACAAATTATCCTTGATTCGATAGGGATTTCTCCCCCCTGAAGACCATCAGGATATCCTCGCCCATCCCAGCGCTCATGGTGGTGGCGTACATAATCTGCTATCTGCTTTAAGGAATTTGAACTCTTCAATGCATTACTGCCGAGCACCGGATGTTCTTTAATAAGTTCATACTCACTTTTTGTAAGTTTCCCCTCTTTATTCAATACTTCCAGCGGGATCAGCATTTTTCCTATATCATGAACCAGCCCACTCCAGTAAATATCATCAATCACTTTTTGTGAAAGTTCCATTTCTTCTGCTATTTCTACCGCCAGCTGGGCCACATTTTCCGAATGACCTCTGGTATACAGATCATACATTTCAAGCATTTTGATGGTGGAGGAAATAATCTCTCTGGTAAAATTATTCTGAAGCAGGTTGTACTCTTTTAATTTATAAAAAGAAGAGGCTATATTATAAAAGGCTGTAAAGATTTTTTGAGAATTATTTGTAAAGCTTTTAGAACTTCCAGTCTTAATATCAAGAGTAATCCCTGCCTTTTTTTCTCCTTTTAGTTCTAAATCTAAATACATTATTTCTTTTATTTTATTTAAGCTTTCTTCTTTTAAATTCTGAAAGTCATGCTGCTGCATATACTTTTTATTTCTTGTTTTTAATTCTGCCACAGTCATTATCTCAATGGATGAATTTTGATTATAAAAAGCTTCATTTTTAATCGTACTCTGCTTTAAATTATCCAGATTATAACCAATACAGTCCACAAATTCTACATTTTCTTTCCCAAAAGTATAAATACTACCTGCATCAGCTTCGGGAATTATTGTAACCGCCTGCTGTAAAATTTTACTTAAAAATTCTTCTTCACTGATTGTGCTCAAATTTTCTATATCTGAAACAAGGTTGATCATTTTTTCAAATCTATTATTTAAATCTTCAAGCTCTTTAAATGAATCCTCAAGCTCTTCATTCATCGCCATCATTTCTTCATTATAAGCCTGCAGCTGCTGATTTGAAGCGGCTAATTCTTCTTTTTTGCGCTCAAGTTCTTTTTCATATTCCTTTTTTTCACTGATATCAAAAACAAAACCTTCGATTATAAAACTTCCATCATCGTTTCTATCAGTAATCTGAGCATTCATATTCAGCCAGATTCTCTCGCCTGTCTTTTTTCTGGCTTCAAATTCAAAATTTTCAACTTCACCATTTTTCTTTAAGCAATTTAAAAAAACATCTCTTCGATCTGAGTTAAGATAAAATTCTGCTGCCAGATCACTGTAATTATTAATTGCGTCAACTATATTATCATAGCCAGCAATCTCAGCCATTCTCTGGTTAACATGAATCACTTTACCCTCAGAATTAGTTTTGATAATCCCAATCGGTGAATTATTAAAAAGTCTCAAATATCTTTCCTGACTTTGACTAATTGCCTTTTTATATAAACTTTCTTTCTTCTGATATTCATTAATATTTTTTAACCAGCTTTTAATCTCATATTCTTCTACTTTATTCTGACGGTAGCCTTCTGGATCAATGTAGTAGGGGTTTTCATGCAGCTCTCCCTGCCAGACAATATAATCATGAAGTTCAACCGCAGCCTTGATTATTTCACTGTCAAATTGATTAATATTATATCTGCAGAGTGCAGTCACCGGATATTTTTCGAAAATTTGCTGATGAAGCTGCCACTCATATTTTATTATTTCTTCTTTACCGCCACTAAAATCGACAATACCAGTTAATTCTCCGGTAATGCTTAAGCCACTGTAGCCCTCTTTTTCAGCTGAAATAACACTCTTCTCAATCAGATTCAATATTTCTTGAGCTCTAAAATTAGCAGGGTCACCATAAATTTCTTCCTTTTCTAAACAGAGCAGTTGCCCACTCTCCAGCATTTTTTCTAAATTAAGATCTGAATTTTTTAGTGCTGCTAAAATTAGCTTCTGGTTGTCTGCCTGATCGATATAATAACATTTTTGATTTTTCCCTAAAGAATGGATTATAAAATCTCGGACAGAATTTAAAATTTCACTTTTTTCTTCGTAAAATAAAACTGCATGATCTCCCTCAGTCAATAAATCCATATTTTTTATTTCGTGCTTCAAGTCAGGCATCAATGTCACCTCTTATCTGTAAATAATAACCA
>QBLP01000155.1 GCA_003070825.1 Halanaerobium sp.
GGGGTGATAAGTATGAAAAGTTCCTTTACGATTGGACATTTATTTGGAATTCCCGTTAAAATACATGTCAGCCTTTTAATTATTCTTCCTTTTTTCGCCTGGGCTTTTGGTAATAATATCGTTTATCTAACAGAAAATACTGATATAGCAAGAAGGCAGCTGCTTTTAAATCCCTATCTACTAGGGTTTATTATGGCGGTTATGCTTTTTATCAGTATCCTGATTCATGAGCTGGCACATTCACTTGTAGCCAGAACAAAGGATGTGGAAACTACAGATATTACTCTAATGCTCTTTGGCGGTCTGGCAAATATCGAAGAAATATCCAAAGATCCTAAAGATGAAATGAAAATTGCAGCTAGCGGTCCGCTGACCAGTCTGGCTTTGGGTTTGATTTTTGTCTTTGCCGCTAGTTTTGCACCTAACTTTATCCTGGAAGATTTTAGGCTGATAATTTTATATACAGGTCAGCTAAATATTTTTCTTGCAATCTTTAATTTGCTGCCTGCCTTTCCCTCAGATGGAGGCCGAATTCTCAGAGCTTTTATTGCCCAGCGCACTTCTTTTAGGCGGGCAACAGAGATTGCTTCCAAATTTGGTAAGGGTTTTGCTCTAATGTTTGGTATTTTAGGTTTTATGAGCGGAAACTTTCTCTTAGTCTTTATTGCCTTTTTCATCTATATAGGTGCCGCTCAGGAACATCAATTCAGCAATATTAAGAGTGCTCTTTCAAACTTAAAGGTAAAGGATTTAATGACTAAGGAGGTTAAAACAGTACCGGTTAATATGAGTGTCCACCGCTTAATAGAAAAAATGTTTAATGATAAACATTCTGGTTTCCCTGTGCTGAGGGACGATAAAGTAGTTGGTATTGTAACCATGGAAGATGCACAGAAGATAAATCAGGAAGAATACCGCAACACTCCGGTCCAGACAATAATGAACAAAGAACTGCACTGTGTTGGGGAAAATGATGAGCTTTATGAGGCATTTAAACTTCTTTTCCAGAAAGACATTGGCCGACTGCTGGTAATGGAGGGTGAGGAACTTAAAGGAATTATCACCCGCTCAGATGTAATGACCGGACTTAGAGTTAGACAGTTAGAAAATATAAATAAAGAGGAGCTGTAAGCAATGGTATTTTTAAAAAATTATCTCATCACATTTATAATTTTTTTGGTGATCGATTTTATCTGGCTGGGAGCAGTGGCCAGAAATCTTTACCGCAATCAGCTGGGATTTTTGATGAAAGAAAACTTTAATATGACTGCTGCTTTTATTTTCTATCTGCTTTTTACGGCCGGTCTGGTTTTCTTTGTTCTTAATCAAGCCCTGGCAATTTCCAGCTGGCAGTATGCCTTATTTGCCGGTATGTTTTTTGGACTGATAACTTATTCTACTTATGATCTGACAAATCTCGCTACAATTAAGGACTGGCCCCTGACAATTACAATTATCGATTTAATCTGGGGAACATTTCTTGGTGGAATAACTTCTTATTTAAGCTATATTGTGATTAATTATTTCAGATAAATTTTAAATTATTTTTTCAAATTCATAATTCCTTCATAATTTGCTCCTATAATTAAGTCAGAAGTTAAGAAAAGCATTAATGAAAATTAAAGTTCATTAATGACAAAACAAAAATTTATGAGGAGTGAATTAATATGAAGAAATTATTAATTAGTTTAATGGTGCTGGCTTTTGTAGTCTCAGTTTTTACAGGTGCAGTTTTTGCTCAGGGTCCCCAGTCTAAGATGGGACCGGCAGCCAACCAGCCCCGCTACAATGAAGATGCAGGAGAGTTTGGAATTGGTTATAACAGAGTTGAGTTAAGTGAAGAGCAGATTAATGAAATTGCAGATTTAAGAAATGAATTTTATACTCAAACTGAGGATTTAAGAGATCAGCTTAGAGATTTAAACCGTGAACTTAGAGATCAAGAATTCCGCGGTGCATCTAATGCTGAGATTGGTGAAATTGAAGATAAGATCGAAGAAGTTTTAGTGCAGATGGATGAAAAAAGACTCAGCAATCAGGAAAAAATGGAAGCAGTTTTAACTGAAGAACAGCTGGCTTTAATTGCAGAAAACCGTCAAAACTATGAAGAGCGTTATCAAAATCGTTTTAATAATGATTTTGGACCGGGATCTCAAAGAGGTTTTGGCAGAAGCGGCTACTCAAGATTTGATGAAGACTATCATTATGGTATGATGGGCAGAAGTAATTTTGGAGCTAGATCTGGTGGATTCCGCAGTGGTGGAGCTTACAATAGAAGTGTTTCTGGCTTTGGACCCGGTTGGTGTCACTAAATTTTAATAAAGTTAAGCAAATGAAAAAGGCCGGCTAAAACCGGCCTTTTTAAAGTTTGGCTGTTTAATTTAAAACAAATCTTAATTAAAAAGATCACTCAGATCAATCTTAATATCGAACTGAATATCTACTCCATTATCATCATCTGGATCCTCATCAGCCCAGTCATCATTATCCCAGTCACCGCCATCATCGTCCCAATCATCGTCTTCTTCTAAATCATTATATCTTTCTCTTAATTCTTCATAAACAATATCTTTAGTTACCCGGCGGCCCCTGCCTTCTTTTTTGATAGTTCGACCAGTATTTAAATTTTTGTAATAGTAACTGTACTTTTGATTTGCATGGTGGACTTCAAGTTTTTCTATCATATTGCGGTCCCGGTAATAATATTCATATTTTTGATTTTTAATTTCTATTTTTTCTTCGACTCCAGTCCGCTGATTATTATATTTATAATCATAATTATTGCCGCGTACCTTGATTATTTCAGTTCCGCCGTTGAACTCATATTTTTTATCATATTTTTTAGTATCAAGTGGTGGGAAGTGTCTTTCGCGGTAAGGATGTCTAAATCTGACCAGCTCATCATCAAAGATGATCGATGGCATTCCATAATAATAGTGAAATTCATTAATTCTTTCGCGATTTCTGACCAGTCTCTCCAGATCACCCTGATCAAGTTTTTTATCTGAGTTGCTGTAATAATAAAGAATTAAACTGATATCCTTACTATCCAGCCCCAGACGAGCCATATATTCTACATCTTCACTGTCAACATCTTTAAAAATCCTAACCAAAAGCTTCTTATCAAAGTCATCCAGCTCAACTGCAGCTGCAGAAATTGAACTAAAAATTATCATTATTAAAATACTGAAAATAGTGATTTTTTTAAGCATATTTTTTACCTCCCGGCAGTTTTAATTTAATTTTCCTCTACTTTTATTATAATCTGAATTTAATTCATTTACAATGATCAAAGTGTGATATTTGAAAAAGCTGATGATCTGTAATAAAATATAAGCAGTCTTTAATTTTTACATATTTGACAGAGGAGTGAAAAAATGATCTGGAGAGAAGAATATAAAATTGGAGTAGAACTGGTAGATGAACAGCATCAGGAACTTTTTAAGCGCCTGGGAGATTTTATTCAGACTGTAAGAAGTGATCAAGAAAATTCAGAGAAGAAAAAAGAGGTAGAAAGAACTTTGAATTTTATGGGCGAATATGTAGTGACTCACTTTGATGCTGAAGAGGCTCTGCAGAAAAGATTTAATTACCCTGATTTTGAGGAGCATCATCAAATTCATGAAGATTTCAAAGCAGAAGTTGCAGAATTTCAGGAAAAATATAGTGCAGATGAATATGATGATGATTTTCTGCTGGAATTCAGCGGCCGGCTTTTAACCTGGCTGATCAACCATGTTGCTTCAACTGATCAGGATATTGGGGAACATATAAACTCTGTAAAAGAGAAAGAGGAGGAACTAAAGTAATGGATGTAAAATACTTAAATCCAATAATTGCAGCAACCGATTCAGTTTTTCAAACCATGCTTTCAGTAAAGCCGGAAAAGGGAGAAGTTTCAATTCAGGAAGATCTGGTAACTGATAAGGAGGCAAATGTAATTATTGGCATGACAGGAGATATAAAAGGATCTATAGTATACAGTTTTTCCAAAGAAATGGCTTTAAAGGTAGTCGAAGCGATGTCAGGAATGGAAATGGAGGAACTTGATAAATTTGTAACCTCAGCCATGGGGGAATTAGGAAATATTATCAGCGGTAAGGCAACAACCGGCTTAGCTGAGCAGGATTTAAGCTGTGATATTGCTCCTCCACAGATTGTAACAGGTAAAAATATCAATATTAGTTCTGAAGCAGATAAAGTATTAATGGTTAAATTTAATACGGATCTGGGAGAATTTGATGTTGGTTTTTCAATTAATTAGTATTTAAAGCTCCTGCGGGAGCTTTTCTCATTTTGGGCAGGATAATTTTTTTAATTGGAGAATAATATATATAATAGTAAATCTTTAGTTATCAATTTAGCAGTTAAAATTATTATGGATGGGGGCATAAATTATGGAGGAAATCTATCAGTATAATAAATATAAATTTTTAGAAAAGCTTTATACTCCAGTAGGGATTTTTCTGGCAGGTATTTTGCTGCAGTTTTTTTATCCCGGGATTGGTTTTTATCAGCGAATTTTAATTTATTTGGTTTATTTATCAGGAGTTTTATTATTTGCTTTTGATGCTCTGCCAATAATAATCAGCACTTATAAAGTCTGGAACAAAGAGATTATTTTAACCAATAGAACAATTGTGCTTAAAGGTGATGATCATTTAAAAACAATAGTTGTCAATAGAAGAGATATTGAAAGAATAATTTTCCGCTCTTTAAGGGGGGAGGATGTTGAGATTCCTCATTTTCAAAAGCTTGAAGATATTGATGAGCAATTATTCGAGCTGGCAGGCCGCAAATTAATCATAGAATTTGATGCAGAAACTGCAGAAGATGAATTAATTATTTATTTAGAATTACTGCCTGAGGAATTTTTAGAGGAATTTATTAAATGGTATCAGGCCGATATTGCGCTTAAATAATGACATATATTTTGCAATTTTAAATCCGGCGGTAATCCCGTCGGATATTAGATTATAATTCTAAAAATTTTAACTAATAGAACTATTCCCCTGGTTATTGACATTTGTTTATAAATATAATATTGTAT
>QBLP01000156.1 GCA_003070825.1 Halanaerobium sp.
TAAAATATTTATAAATTATAAATAATACTCAACTCAACAGAGATTCTGGAGGCTTAAAGATGAAAAATAAAAAAATTGGAATACCCAGAGCTCTACTTTTTTATTATTATTTTCCCTTCTGGCTTAAACTTTTTTCAGAGCTGAAGATAGAGCCAGTAATTTCGGACAGTACCTCAAGGGATTTGTTAGATGGTGGAGTAAAAAAGTCATTATCCGAAATTTGTGTGCCAATTAAAGTGATGATTGGCCATGTGTTAAATTTAGACCAAAAAGAAGTTGATTACATTTTCCTGCCTCGATTTAGAACTATTAGAGAAGATATAGTCTTATGCCCCAAGTTTTTAGGGCTGCCGGATATGATCAGGCACTCTCTACCTTCTTTAGAGGCGGAAGTGATTGCAGATGTCATTGAAGCTAAAAGTGATGATATTTCTCAGTTTTCCAACCACAAAAATCTGGCAGAAAAACTTGAAATTTCAAAAACAGAGATGCAGTCAGCTCTCAAAAAAGCAGCAGAGTTCTGGCAGCGGTACAGAAATTTACTTTATCAAGGTTATTTAGTTGATGATTTTTTAGGAGTAGAAAAAATTGAAGTGCTGGAAAAACTGATTTCAAAATTTGAAAATAGTTCAAAACTGCCGCAGAGTCAAAAAGAGGAACTAAATTCTTCTACAACTGAGGAAGTTGTTGATATTGCTTTGATTGGTTATGTCTATAATGTTTATGATCAGTACATAAATATGGATATCATTAATAAACTTAAGGAAATGGGAGTGCGGGTCCATACTTTTTCTATGGTCAGCGAAGATATTATTGAAAAGGAGCTTGCTGAGCTGAGAAAGCCCATGTTCTGGGAATTTACCAATAAGCTTTACGGAGCAGCCGAGCATTATTTTAAGAAGCAGGAAATTGATGGAGTGATTCATCTTACTGCCTTTGGCTGTGGTCCAGATTCGATGCTGGGTCAGATTCTCGAAATTGATGCTAAAGATTATGATAAAGCTTTTATGACCTTAAGAATTGATGAACAGACTGGAGAAAGCCATATTATTACCAGAATTGAAGCTTTTATTGATTTACTCAGATTAAAAAAGGAGCAATAAAAAGATGAAATTATCCTTTCCCTATATGGGGCCAACAATTGTCTATAAAAAGCTTTTTGAATTACTGGGTCATGATGTTGTTATGCCGCCAAAACCAAATAAAGAGATTATTGATCTGGGAGTAAAACACAGCCCTGAGTTTGCCTGTTTTCCTTTTAAAGTGATAACAGGCATTTATTTAAAGCTGATGGAAAAAGATGTGGATACTCTGGTGACCAGCGGCGGACATGGTCCCTGTCGTGCTGGCTATTATGGTGAAGTACATAAAAAAATTCTGAGAGATTTAGGTTATGATGAGGTAGAAGTTATTGTTATTGATTCTCCGCGTGATGATTACCGCTACTTTTATGAGATTGTAAAAAAGCTTAAGGGCAGCAGTTCCTGGCTGCAGGTGGCCCGGACAATTAAAATTGTTTATGAGCTAACTAAGGCTTTAGATGAAGTAGAAAAGCAGGTAGAAGTTTTAAGAGCATATAATGAGAATGGAGTTATCAATAGAATCTGGCTGGACGCTCAGGAAGAATTTTATCAGATTAAATCCGCCAGGGATATTGAAAAAACTAGAAATAAATATTTAGCTAAACTAAATAAATTTAAGGATTCCATTCCTGCTGAAGAAGATCGCTATCGGATTGGAATTATTGGAGAAATTTATGTGGTCCTGGAGCAGTCTATCAACAATCAGATTGAGGAAAAGGTCAATTATTTTGGTTTTGAAGTTGAGCGCTCTCAGTATTTAACTGACTGGATCAGAGAAAATGCCTTTCCTTTTACCGGTAAGGAGCTGGAGGAGATAGAAAAAAAGGGAGAGGAATTTATAGAAATTGAAATTGGGGGTCACGCCCGGAGTAATATCGGACATGCCATTAATTTTAAGGAGAGAGGCTTTGATGGGATTATTCATCTTAAACCCTTCGGCTGTCTGCCGGAACTTGTTTCACAGAGTGTAATTGACGACCTTTCCGAAAAATATGAGATTCCAGTCTTAACAATTTCTATCGATGAGCAGACCGCTGATGCAAATGTACTAACCCGAGTAGAAGCATTTTTAGATATGATCAAAGAAAAAGATATGAGGGAGGTCATGTAGATGCAAAATCTTTACCTGGGAGTAGATATTGGTTCAGTTAGTATAAATATTGTTGCAGTAGATGAAGATAACCGGCTTGTTTTTAAGCTTTATACCCGCAACTCAGGTAGTCCAATTGATCTGGTTAAAGAAGGACTTAAAGATTTTAAGGACGAAGTTGATTTAGCTAATTATGAAATCAGTGGAGTTGGAGTTACCGGGAGTGGCAGACAGTTAATTGCTTATGTTCTCGGAGCTGATACAGTTAAAAATGAAATAACTGCTCATGCCAGAGCCTCAACCTATTATTATCCTGATGCCGGAACTATTTTTGAAATTGGTGGTCAGGATTCTAAATTAATAATTGTAGAAGATGGAATTGCGGTTGACTTTGCCATGAATACTGTCTGTGCAGCTGGAACCGGATCTTTTCTGGACCATCAGGCAGAAAGACTGGGAATTCAGATTGAAGAATTTGGCAGCCTGGCTCTGGAGGCAGAGCGGGATGTTAGGATTGCCGGCCGCTGTACTGTTTTTGCTGAATCTGATATGATTTCAAAACAGCAGTATGGCTTTACCAAACCAGAAATTATTAAAGGTTTATCGGAAGCACTGGTCAGAAATTATATGAATAACCTGGTTAGAAATAGAGTCTTAGAGGGTAAATTTATTTTTCAGGGCGGAGTTGCAGCCAATATCGGTATCAAATCTGCTTTTGAAGAAGAGATTGAAGCTGAAGTAATTGTTCCTGAACATCATGATGTAATGGGTGCGATTGGAATTGCAATGCTGGCTAAAAGAGATATTAAGCGTAGTGGAGAGAAAACAAATTTTAGAGGTTTTGATTTAACTGAGGAAAAATTTGAAACTATAAGTTTTGAATGTGAGGACTGTGCAAATAACTGTGAAGTGATTAAAGTTATTGCAGATGGAAGGGTTATTGCAGTAACTGGTGACCGCTGTGGCAAGTGGGCAGCTTCTCTAATTACTGCTCAAAATCCGGCTGCTGCTGATATGAAAGAAAGTTCTCAAAAGCAGGAAGCCGAAGCTGAAGAAGAAACAAATTTATATAAGGTAGACCCGGAAAAGGAAAAGCAGGTAATGCGTGAGTTAGAAGAGCTGGAGCTGGAAGATGAGAAAAAAGAAGAGGAAAAGGCAGCTGAAGAAGCAGAAATTGCTCAGAAATCAGAAGCAGCTGATAGTGACGAAAAAGATGATAATGTTTATGTTTAAGTCTTATGTTTAAGTCAAAAATTTAAATGAGGTGTTTTATGGAATACAGAATTGAGAAGGATAGTTTGGGGGAAGTAAAAGTACCGGCTGATAAACTTTATGGAGCACAGACAGCAAGGGCTGTAGAGAATTTTCCAATTGGTGAAGAAAAAATGCCGCTAGAAATAATTCGAGCTTATGGGATTGTCAAAAAGGCGGCTGTGCTGGCCAACCATGAGCAGGGATTGATCAGTAGAGAAAAAAGAGATTATGTTTTAAGGGCAGCTGAGGAATTAATAGCTGGGGAACTGGATCAGCATTTTCCCATTTCTCTCTGGCAGACCGGTTCCGGTACTCAGACCAATATGAATGTCAATGAGGTGCTGGCAAATAGAATTTCAGAGCTGGCAGGAGAAGAGCCGGGAAGTAAAAAGCCAGTTCATCCCAATGATGATGTTAATATGTCTCAGTCATCTAATGATACTTTTCCAACTGCGATGGCCCTGGCGGCTGTCGGCAGAGTAGAAGACTTTTTGCTTCCGATTTTTGAAGATTTGAAGAAAGTGCTGGCAGAGAAGGCGGAAAAATATGCTGATTTGGTTAAGGTGGGGAGAACCCATTTGATGGATGCAACCCCAATTACACTGGGACAGGAGTTTGCAGCTTATGCCTCTCAGCTAAGCGATATTACTCAGATGCTCAAAGATAGTCTTAAATACTTAAAAAAACTGCCTCTGGGAGGAACCGCTGTTGGTACAGGTTTAAATACTAAAGCAGGCTTTGCCGAAAAAGCAGTTAAGTATATTAATCTGGAAACAGAAAATAATTATACGGCTGCTGAAAACAAATCTGCCGGAATTGCAGCTCATGATAGTTTTGTTAATTTGAGTGGGGTTTTAAAAACAGCAGCTTCTTTTTTAATGAAGCTGGCCAATGATACCCGCTGGCTGGCCTCCGGTCCCCGCTGTGGTGTCGGTGAGATTAATATTCCTAAAAATGAGCCCGGCAGTTCAATAATGCCGGGGAAAGTAAATCCAACTCAGGCCGAAGCCTTATTTCAGGCGGCAGCTCAGGTAATGGCCAATGATACAGCTGTTAATTTTGGTGGAGGCAGCGGCAATTTTCAGCTCAATGTTGCTAAACCTCTAATTATCCACAATATACTGCAGTCAATCAGACTGCTCGGTGATGCTGTCAGTTCCTACAATCAGCGCTGTTTAAAAGGAATTGAAGCAAATAAAGATCAGATTGATTCTTATCTGGAGAGCTGTTTAATGCTGGTTACTGCATTGAACCCGGTAATTGGCTATGATAAAGCAGCAGAGATTGCTCAGAAGGCTTTTAGAGAGGATTCAAGCTTAAAAGATGCTGCAGTAAGTCTGGGCTATTTAACTGCCGAGGAATTCGAAAAACACGTGGATCCTAAAAAGATGACCGAACCGAATCTTTAAAACGTACACGCACCGTGAACCACCCGATTTATGTCGAAATATGTAACCCGCGCTGAATTAGTAATTTTTATTAAAATAAAAGTAGTAAGCTGATAGGTTCTGAGAATTTTTCTCAGGACTTTTTCTTTTGGAATATACTATAA
>QBLP01000157.1 GCA_003070825.1 Halanaerobium sp.
AAATGAAGAGTTTTAATTATTATTGGAGATATTTACTGCAAATTTTTTATTCTTTTTTAAGAAAAAATTGTACAAAGCAAAAAGCTCTACATTGAAAAAGATTAAATTTATTACTAAAGTATGTTATAATAATAAATAGTGTTTATCTACTTTGAATTTTAAGTAAATTAACCAATAAATATTAAAAGCTGCAGCAGTGCACTAGTGCATAAGGAGGACAATAAATTGGAAGAAATGGAACTTGAACTGGGTACATTACTTAAGAAAGCCAGACAGGAAAAAGGTTTAAGCTTAGATGATATTCAGGAAGAAACCAAAATTAGAAAAAAATATCTAGAAGCAATTGAAGAAAACAATTTTGATATATTACCCGGAAATGTTTATTTAAAGGTTTTTATAAAGGGTTATGCAAGAGAAGTAGATATTAATTATCAGGCTCTACTTGAAAATTACCCGATTTTAAATATCAAAGAAGAAAAAGAAAGCAACTTACAAAAAGATTATTTAAACGGAACTAAAGTGTCCAGCAGTAATCAGAATCATAATAAAAAAAATCCATTAAAAATTATTTTTATTATTTTATTATTACTATTTTTAGGTGCTGCTGCAGTTTACACTTATCAATATGTTAACAATTCTGAAATAAGATTATTAAATCAGCAGAACAGCATTCAGGAGAATATAGAAGAAGAATCAGAACTTTTAGAAGTGGAAAATAATGATGATTCAGCTTCAGCAGCTGAAGAGGATGAAGAGGAAATAGATAAAGAAAATGCTGTTAATTCAGAAGAAGATTTAGATTCCAGTTTGAGAATATTTAATGATGATTCTTTCGAAAATGAATTGACTGACAACTTATTTGATTCATTTGATTCAGATATTCTTACAGAAGAAAATACGGAAATAATTGAGCAAAATAATTTTCAAGAATTGAATGGTTTAAACTCTCAGGAACAAAATCAAATTAATGAAATAATTATATCAGAAAAAACAGAGAGTAAAGAGAGTGGAAAGGAAAGAAATGATTCAGCAGCTGTGGATGTTGAATCTGAGGTTGAAGAGGAAGAGGTTCAAAATACAGAAAGAACTCAATTAGATGCTAATGAGTCTGAAACTGCAGCTGGTTCAGTTGAAGAAGAGACTGTGGCTGATTTTGACAACACGCTACTTTTTTCTGCAGCTGACACAGTTTGGGTTTCTGTAGACCTCGATGGAGAAAATGTATTTAGCGGTATTTTAGAGGATGGAGATCAGCGTGAATTTGAAGTAGATCAAAGGCTTTATATAAAAATAGGAAACGGAAATGCTATTACAGCTAAAATAAATGGAGAAGTTTACGGTCCCTGGGCTGGAAATGGGGAAATAGCAGAAGTAGAGTTTATTAATCAAGATCAGGAAATAAGAATTAATAATCTGAGAGATTAAGTATGTCTGTTTATTTTGTAAAATTAAATAACAAATAAAAAAACACCCGTTTTGCGGGTGTTTTAAATATTTAAAGTAATGGTGGAGGGGAAAGGATTTGAACCTTTGTAGGCATCGCCGGCAGATTTACAGTCTGCTCCCTTTAACCACTCGGGCACCCCTCCTTATTAAAATGGTACCCTCAAGGGGATTCGAACCCCTGCCGCCAGGATGAAAACCTGGTGTCCTGGACCCCTAGACGATGAGGGCAGATAGCTTTTTCACAAGCACAATTAATAGTATATAGTAACTTCAGCAGATGGTCAATTTAATTTGATGCTGATTATTGACTTTGATAGTAAATTAAGTAGTGAATACTATTTTTTTTAAGTTTTTTCGGACTTATAAAGCTTTAAATAAAATTTTATGAGAGAGAGTGATTTTTATGTCAAACAATTTCTTTAATGCAGTTGATTTTTCACATTTTTTATTAAGGGAAGCACTTAAATCTGGAGATAAAGCCCTTGATGCTACTGCTGGCAATGGTCATGATACAAAGTTTTTAGCTGAGCTGGTTGGAGCAGAAGGGAAAGTTATTTCTTTTGATATTCAAAAAGAAGCCATTGCTAATACAAAAAAACTGCTGCAGGAAGCTAAATTGGAAGAGAATGTTGAATTGATTAAAAACAGTCACGCTGAGCTTGATCAATATTTAAATGAGGAAATATCAGCTGCTATTTTTAACCTTGGATATCTGCCGGGAGGAAATAAAGAGATCATAACAAAGTCTAAAAGTACACTTAGAGCTTTAAAAAAAGCAGTTTTGCTGCTCAAAAAGGACGGAGTTGTTGTGCTTGTTATTTACAGCGGTCATGATGGAGGAGATGAGGAAAGAGAAGCAGTTCTGGACTATGTAACTGATCTGGATTATAAAAAATATAATGTTTTAAATTATAAATTTCTTAATCAGCCAGGGCCACCACCGGAAGTAGTTGCTATTAAAAAGAGGAATTAAAAAAAGCAGGCAGGTGCCTGCTTTTTATTTTATATAAGTTTTTTAGCTAGTTTAGGAATTATTCCAGAGTCTGTTTTATTCATCATCCACTTTTCTGCAACCCGCTTATTCATTAGAGAAATAGTGGGGAAGGAGTGCTGAGTCATCATAATATCAAACATTGAAATATCATGCTGAATTGCTAATATCCATTCATGGATTAGCTCACTGGCTGCTTCACCAACAATTGTAGCTCCAAATATTTTTCCTTTGCTGTTTGTAATTACCTTAACAAATCCTTCTGGTTTACCATCTGCAATTGCTCGGCCATAATCTTCATATCTTTCTTTTACAATCTGATAATTCAAGCCTTTTTCGTTTGCTTCTTTTTCTGTGATTCCTGCCTGGGCAATTTCTGGTTTAGTAAATACAGACCAGGGAACAAGATAATCATCATAATTAAATTGTTTAATTGGAGTTGGATTGATAGCATTCATTAAAGCCAGCATTCCCTGGTGCATAGCAGCATGAGAGAGTAGAGCCTTACCATTACAGTCACCGACAGCATATACTCCCTTAACATTAGTTTCCAGCTTTCTATTAACTTTGATGCCAGACTTACCATATTCAATTCCAGCATTATCGAGTTTTAAAGGATCTAAAACAGCCTTTCTACCAGTAGCTACTAAAATTTTATCAGATTCAAAGATTCCTACATCTGTATGGGTAACGATTTTACCGTCTTTTTCTTCAACTTTGTTGATTCCAGTGCTGTTGTGGACACCAATGCCTTCTTTTTTAAACTTTTCTTCCAGTACTCTTCCAGCTTCTTCATCACCTGTTGGCACCAGATGATCATCAATCTGGAACATATTTACTTTAGATCCCAATCTGGAAAAAGCCTGAGCCATTTCTGATCCGATTGCACCTCCACCAATAATTGTTAGGGTTTCGGGTATATCTTCCTGCTCAAAAATATTCAAATTAGTTAAACGGGGAACATCTTTCAGTCCAGGAATTGGTGGAATCATTGGTTCAGTACCTGTTGCAATAAAGATCTTATCAGCAGTATATTTTTTCCCAGCTACTTCAACTACTTTTTTGTCAACAAATTTAGCTTCCCCCTGGTCGACAATTAACTTTGCTCTTTCAAAAACCTTCATTGTTTTGTTGCCGCTGATTTCTCCAACTTTATTTCTAACAATTTCTAAAGGATTTTCGATTTCAGTTTTACCAGCTAATTTTATTCCATACTGTCTTAAATTTTCAGCAACTTCATTTACCTCTCCCGCTTTTAATAAAGCTTTGCTGGGAACACAGCCGTAGTTTAGACATTCCCCACCAACTTTATGTTTTTCAATTGAGAGAACATCCAGTCCCATATTTGCAGCCATTGCTGTAACTGCCATTCCAGCAGGACCCATTCCGATTACTATTAAGTCATGTTTTTCCATTATAACCACCTCATATTACAAAATATTTAACTTTTACGATATATATGATAATATATTCTCAAACTAATTTCAAGTTCTTTATAACATTTTAGAAAAAATATATCAGATGTATTATAGCTTACAATTTTACAGGAGAAGAGTGGAATATTTAGAATTTTTTTAATAAATATCCAGCCAAAAATTAATGAAAATCAGGGTATAGAGAAGTATTTTTAAGCAAAAACAGATTAAATTGTTCTAAAGTAGTATAATTCCAATAATAACACTTGACCTATACCTTTAACTCTATTATAATAGTTATTGCTTGATTGAAAAACGCCTCGTCTTAGGGGAGTAGCTCAACTGGCAGAGTAGTGGACTCCAAATCCATTGGTTGCAGGTTCAACTCCTGTCTCCCCTGCCATTTTTTCAATTTAATACTATGCTGATGTAGCTCAATTGGTAGAGCAGCTCACTTGTAATGAGCAGGTTACCAGTTCAAGTCTGGTCATCAGCTCCATTTTTGATTTTTAGGGGAGTAGCTCAACTGGCAGAGTAGTGGACTCCAAATCCATTGGTTGCAGGTTCAACTCCTGTCTCCCCTGCCATTTTTTAATTTAATACTGTGCTGATGTAGCTCAATTGGTAGAGCAGCTCACTTGTAATGAGCAGGTTACCAGTTCAAGTCTGGTCATCAGCTCCATTAAACAATAAGGAAGTCGATTACGACTTCTTTTTTTCTTTTTACAGGTATTTTTCTTTTTTGTTGATTAGCCCCGGGTTTTAATAATTTGCGGAGCTTGTCTTTCAATGCTATAATTAATAAAGGATGTGATTAATTTGGCAAATAAATACAGGCAGAATAAAATCAAACAGGAACATACTATAATTGAAGATATATTACCCCTGCTCGAAGATATTGCTCTATCAAAGCTTGTTAAGAGTATTATTCCGGGTAGAATTAACAGAAGAAAGGGTAGTGGGACCCCAGCTTATATTCAGCTTAAGTATAATACCAGAAGTGGGATTAAACTAATTGCAAAAAACAGTTCCTCCCTTCAGGAAGTTTTTGTGGTAACAGATTATCCTGATCAGACTATGGAGTAT
>QBLP01000158.1 GCA_003070825.1 Halanaerobium sp.
ATTAAATACAATCAGAGCCATCAATTAAAATAGCTCTTTTTAATCTAATTACTATATCCCAGGGATCTGGACATTTTTTGTGAATATTCGACCACCAATTTTGCCAGTTGATTCATTCTGCTCTCTGTCATTCTGGTTATTGGTGCTGAAATACTAAAAGCCGCCACCACTTCTCCCCGGTGATTAAAAATTGGGCCGGCAATACAGCGAATATCTTCTTCCTGCTCCTCATCATCAACTGCATAACCCTGTTTTTTAACCTTTTTTAAGTGGTTGAGAAATTCGTCAACACTGGTAATCGTATTTTCGGTGTTTTGTTCCATCCCCTTTTCCTCTAAAATTTCTCTAACCTTTTTTTCAGGCAGGTGAGCCATAATTGCCTTACCCAGACTGGTCGAATGAGCCGGAACTCTTTTTCCAACCTGAGAATACATGCGGATAGTGGCAGTGCTCTCAACCTTATCCAGATAGATAACCTCTCCAGAATCCAAAATTCCAAGGTGAATGGTCTCTTTAGTCTGCTGCATAAGCTCTTCTAAATAGGGGCGAACCCTGATTCTACTGTCAATATCATTTAAAACTTTAGAACTTAATTCAAATAAATTAATCCCTGCAATATATTTATGGTTATCTTCATTCTTTT
The DNA here is from genome assembly GCA_003070825.1 of Halanaerobium sp. GTDB lineage: Bacteria > Bacillota > Halanaerobiia > Halanaerobiales > Halanaerobiaceae > Halanaerobium. The sequence goes on from QBLP01000158.1 coordinate 644, forward strand.
CCAGATAACCTCTAAATTTAAGAGTATCCAAAAGCCTGTAAACTGTACTCTTGTGAATGTCCAGCTCCCGGCTGATTTCGGTTACTCCCATTCCATTCTCTTTTCCTACTATTAATTCCAGAATATCAAGTGCTCTATCAAGCGACTTTATTAACTGGTTTGGTTTTTTAGTAGCCATGATTCATTCCTTTCTAATCTCAAAATACAATAGTTTATTTTTTGAAAAATTTGCTGTTCTTCTCTAATACCTCGCTCAAATATCTCTGAAAACGTGACGGCCTTTTGGTTTTAATATAAAAATAGCCAATAGTTGAGGTAATCAAAGCACCAGCACAGTCTTCCATCAGATCAAACATGGTGTCGACAAGACCTGATTTCTGCATATTTAAGCCAAAAATAGTATCCATCCAGAATTCAAAAATCTCCCAGAAAACACCAATAGTTACTGCAAATGAAAAAGCAAAAACTGCTACAAAAATTGGACTTAAAACCACATCAATATTTTCATTTTTATTTAAAACATAGACCATTACAAAGCCGATAAAACCCATTCCCATCCCATAAATCAGATGCAGCATACTATCCCACCACCAGAAGCGGTAATAAAACTCTCGCTGTTCCCCCAGATACATTGAAGCAAATATGAAAACAATGATAATGAACTGAAGACCGGTAGGAATCTGCAGATAATTCTTATCAGTTAAATAAGATGGTAGATAGATCAAAATAATTGCCAGTACTGAAGTAAAAAGGTTGAGCCAGTTTTCAGCTATAAAATTACCAACTACTGCGGCAAAAAGTAAAAAGAGAAAAAATCGTGTCAGATAAAGCTGTATCTTTTCCTGATCCATAAAATTTCCTTTCATTATTTAGATAAAATCTTTTCCTGCTAGAATAAATCAACTTAACAAAAAAGCATTTACTCAATAATTGATAAAATCTGCTCCTGGTTTTTTTCCAGGTCAGGGACATAACTTTTCATTAATTTTAAATTACCCTCGATTCTAAACTCTTCGGAATAAGCTGGAATCAGGACACTTTCAATTTCATCTAATTCAAGCTCCTGATCAGCATAGATTAGTTTACCTGAGCCTTCGACTACTGTCAGGATATAAAATCTCTGCTGATCACCCTGATCCTGATAGGCTGTCTTTACATCAATAATATCAAGGGCAAATTTATCATTCAAACAGAAATAACTGTAATCATAATCATCACCACAGACTTTAAGTCCCTTTCTCTTTTCTGAACTTAATTTAAAATCAATAACATCCATTGCCTTTGACAGATGCAGTTCCCTGCCGCGGCCGTAATCATAAACTCTGTAAGTTGTATCACTGCTCTGCTGAATTTCGGCCAGCATAATTCCAGCTCCTATCGCGTGGAGCAGCCCTGCCTTAATAAAAAAGACATCTCCTTTTTCAACTTTAATCTTTTTAACATACTGATTAATCTCATCATTCTGGACTGCTTTTTTGAATTCACTTTCTGAGCAGTCTTCAGTTCCAATTACTAAATAAGAATCTTCATCAGCATCAATTACATACCAGGCTTCTGTTTTACCAGCCTCACCCGGGTATTTAGCAGCATACTCATCATCTGGATGAACCTGAATTGAAAGCTGAGCCTGTGCATCAAGGATTTTTAATAAAAGCGGAAATTCCTCTGCCTCTATTTCCTCACCCAGAATCTGCTGTGGATACATTGCTGTTAATTCTTTTAGGGTTTTTCCGGCAAGCTTTCCATTTTGAACAATACTCATTCCTGCTTCCTGAGCAGAAACATCCCAGCTTTCTCCAATCTGACCATCTACCTCTGGCAGATCATCTCTATAATTTTGAAGTTTCGTTCCTCCCCAGATTTTTTCTATATATTTGTGATCAAATTTTAGCGGATAAAACATATATTATTCCTCCCAATCTATATTTAAAAAATATTAATGTTTAAGTCTAAAAACATAAATAATTATTATAAACAAACAGTTTAGCCCTGCTTTATTTAAGCATTCAGTTTAACTTTTAATTTATCACCATCATTTATCTTTGCAGAAAGATTAACAGGTTCACCATTTAAAATCAACTGCATTTTCTGCTGCAGCTGCTTTGAGATCCCATAATTAATATAATCAAATACTCCTTCAACAGTTAAAGTGCGCGAAAAAGCTCTGATCTGATCTCCAGCCTGAATTTTGTAAGTTAAATCTACACTTTCTCCATTAACCTCTACTTCCCAGCGCTGGTTGGGAACACTCAGTTCACTGCCGTTGAAATAAAAATCAATTTCCTGATTACCTTTTTTCCGCAGTAAATTCCTGATAGTCAGACTCTCGTCTTCTTTTTCTTCAATCTGAAGTTTTAAACCAGCTTCTAAAGGACGATCAAGATCAACTTTTTTGCCTTCAGCTGTAGTCACAGAATAACGAGAGATTACTGCTTCCTCTTCTCTACCGTTGAAATTATATTTTATGCTTTCATTTTTAAAACTACCAGCAGGTAATTCCAGCAGCTGGGCCAGGGCATCCCTTACAGTCTCTGGAACTGTATATTCAATCTCAGCTCCGTCAACTAAATCCTGGTCTAAATTTACCAGACTGCCATTCTGAAAAACTCTGGTCCCAACTTTATTTTTAGTGCCGTTTAAATAGATCTGATAGCTGCACAAATCTGCAGCCGGGATAACATCCTTAATCTCTGCTTCAGCATTTTGGCCGGGTCTGCCGGCTTTAAAACTGATTCGGTCACTATTTGTTACCCGCTGCTTCAGTTTCGCCTCTTCCTGATTAAGCAGAATCTTAGCCGCAGTTCCCAGCTCACCTTTGACAGTCTTAAGCTCACCATTAACTGTCGCAGTAAGTCCCATTCCCGGTCGAGGACTGAGCTGCTCCATTTCGATATCAGCTGCCAGCAGTGTATCGGCAACTGTTGGTTGGGAGAGAGTAAGCAGATTAATTCGATCTCCATTTACCTCTACCTCAATAAAAACTGCCTTACTCTGTGTTTCCCTGGTGCTGACTGCAATCCCAAGTGGAGTTAAAGTCTGGGTAGTGTTGATCCCGCTTATCTCTCCTTCAATATTATTTAAGTCTTCTCTTTTTCTGATTCCAATTCTGCTTTCAATTATATCAATTTTTTCAGCAAACTTTTCCTTCAGCCCTGGTGTCAGACTTCCACCACCAATAAAAATCACAGCCTGTGGAGGTGCAGAATTGATTTCAAGAATACTTTCTGCAATCGAGCTGCTCAGCTGCTCCAGCTGTTCTTCAACTGCAGCCAGAACCTCATCTTTATTTAATTCCAGACTCTCACCCAAAATAGTTTTGACTGCTAAAACTTCATCTTCTAAGAGACTGCATTTTACCTTTTCTGCATTATTATAATCAATTAAAAACTTTTCTGAGATAATCTCTGTTATCTCATCACCGGCCACCGGTACCATCGCATAACCTGAAATAGAACCACTCCTAGTAATCGCAATATCAGAAGTACCGGCTCCTATATCAACCAGAGCCAGATTGAAATTACTCATCGCCTCTGGAATTACTACCTGAGAAGCAGCAATTGGCTCCAGAGTCAGGTGTTCAACTTCCAGACCAACTCTGTTAATTACAGAAAGCAGAGAATCAATAACAATTCTGGGCAAAAAGGTAGCAACAAGTTCAACTTCCATATTTTTACCCCGCTGTCCTAAAAGATGACCCAGTTCCATTCCGTCCAGCCTGTATTTGCGGACTGTATAGCCAACAAAGTGGTAATCTACTGCCTTAATTTTATTTTTCTTAGTTTCCAGCCCCTGACTTTGATAAGCCTGCTCCTGCTGCTGATCGTTTTTGAGCTCAGCCTGAGCCTTCTGAATAGTTTTTAATTCCAGAGTTTTGAGATCTTCTTCTTCTATATATCTGCTTCTTTCCAGCTCAATATTATGGCTTTTAGTTACTGTTTTTAGAGCTCTTCCCGCAGCTGCAATGGCCACATTTTTTAAAGTCAGCCCGGATTTTTCTTCCAGTTCCTTTTTTACTTCGGCCACAGCTTCTGCCACCCGGGCCACATTATGTATTTGACCATCAAGCATTGCTCTGGTCTGATGTTCTCGCACAGCAGAATTAACAATTTGATAGCCAGTTTCAGTTTCTTTTATTAAAATTCCAACAATTGTTCTGGTGCCAATATCCAGAGCAAAGGTAATCTCACTGGTCATAAAGATATTCCTCCCTGTAAACA
>QBLP01000159.1 GCA_003070825.1 Halanaerobium sp.
AATCCCAATTATAAGGAGTTTTTCTAATTTAAGCAAGTATTTTCGCTAAAAATCGAACTTGACTTTTCTTAAATATTTTTATGCAATGCTAGTGATATTATCCTATATGTATGAAAAACATAAGAAAAAAACTGGTGAGTACAGCGGCTTAGAGATTGAAAAAATTCAGGAAAATCTGGAGCCTATGGATCTTAAGAATTTCAAATTATTTAGTGCCGACACATATTATCATCTGTTTGAAAAACCATGGACTTTAAAACAGGGTGGAATCGCCTTAGCAATAATTGTAACTATTCTAATGGGAGTTACTGGATATGGATGGGGAGTTTCACAACCTTATGGTATCTGGTTTGGAAAATTATTAATGTTATTTGGAGTTTCTGCTCAAAGTTTATCTGAATTTACCAAGCTGTCAGCTGAAACTTTTGCTACTCCATTTTTTGAACACCAGATCTCAGTTCAAAACTTTGGTATTTTAGTTGGAGCGATTATTTATCTTTTAACTGCAGGTAAATTTATGGAGTTTTTTAATTCAGAACTTCATATCAGTAAAAAACAAGGGCTAATGTATGCTCTGGGAGGACTTTCAATGGGTTTTGGAACACGGCTTGCCCAGGGCTGTAATGTTGGAGCCTTATATACACCAATTTCTAATTTCTCGCTTTCAGGCTGGGTCTTCCTTGTCTTTATGATTATCGGAGGAGTAATTAGTAATAAATTTAGCGAAAAAATTTATTAAAGTAAGCAACATACTCTTTTGGTAATTTCTTTATGACTGAAAGAGTGATTTATAATACAAAATTTACAGGAGGAATAGAATATGAGTAAGAGAATTTTAATTGTTGGGGGAGTAGCTGGTGGAGCAGGTACAGCTGCTAGAGTAAGAAGACTGGACGAAGATGCAGAAGTAATTATGTTTGAGCGGGGTTCACATGTTTCTTTTTCTAACTGTTCTCTACCTTATCACTTAAGTGGAATTGTTAGAGATTGTGATGATTTAGTTTTAATGTGTCCTTCTAAATTTGCCGAACAGTACAATATTGATGCCCGCGTTAACAGTGAAGTAATAAAAATTAATAGAGAAGAAAAAACAATTGAGGTTAAAAATTTAGAAACTGGTGAAACATACACTGAAGCCTATGATAAATTAATGCTCTCTCCAGGAGCCAATCCAATTAGACCTGGAAGTATCAAGGGAGTAAATAATGATAATGTCTTTACTATCAGAAATGTTGATGATATTGACAAATTAAATCAGTATGTTAAGAAAAATAAAGTTGAAAATGTGGCAGTAATTGGTGCCGGTTATATCGGGGTTGAAATTGCTGAGAACTTTATCCACTCTGATAAAAATGTAGCTTTAGTTGAAGCTATGGATCAGGTCTTAAATCCTTTTGATTATGATATGGCTCAGATTATTCAAAAAGAACTTCATGATAATGGAGTAAATGTAGTATTATCAGATCCTTTATCTGAAGTAAATGACAACCATGTTGTTTTAAAATCTGGTAAGAAAATTGATGCTGAAGCTGTTGTTTTAGCTATCGGTGTTAGTCCAGAAACTAAACTCGCTGAAGATGCAGGTTTAAAAATTGGCGAAACAGGTGGAATTGAAGTAAATCATAACTATGTGACAAGTGATCCTGATATTTATGCTGTTGGAGACGTAATTGAAGTTTATTCTAAGATTGCCCGCTCTAAAACAAGATTACCACTTGCTGGACCAGCCCAGAGACAGGCTCGTGCTGCAGCAAACCACATGTATAATATTCCTAATAAGAACAATGGTGTTATTGGTACTTCTGTAATTAGAGCTTTCAATTATAATGCTGCTGCCACAGGCTTAAATGAAAAGCAACTGCAGGATGCTGGTATTTCTTATGACTTTGTTTATGTGATTCCTACTGATAAAGTTGGTTTAATGCCAGATGCTAATCCTTTACACTTTAAACTTATCTATGAAGTACCAACAGGTAAGATTTTAGGTGCTCAGGCTATTGGGAAAGGTAATGTAGATAAAAGAATTGATGTGATGGCAACAGCTATCTTAATGGATGCAACAGTCGAAGATTTAACTGAATCAGAGTTAGCTTATGCTCCTCTTTTCTCTACTCCAAGAAACGCCGTTAATCAGGCCAGTCTGGTAGCAACTAACTTAATCAATAATCGCTATAATCAAATTCCTGTAACTAAGGTTAGAGAATTAGTGGAAAATGATGCCTTTATAGTTGATGTTCGCGAAAAAGATGAATATGAAGCCGGTCATCTGGTTAATTCAGTCAATATTCCTCTAAGTGAATTAAGACAAAGAACTGATGAGATTCCTAAAGACCAGCCAGTTTACTTGCACTGCCGCTCAGGTCAGAGAAGTTACAATGCTGTTCTAGCATTACAGGGCAGAGGTTATGATAATGTAATTAATGTAGCTGGTTCATTTCTTGGTATTTCTTTCTACGAATACTTTAATGACCAGACAACAGATCGCGAAAAAATTGTAACTGAGTATAACTTTGAGTAAAATCTTATAGGTACCGGTTACTTGAGAATTTTTTTCAATTAATCTAGTTTTAAATAGCTATAATTTAAAAAATCAAAAGTACCGGCATCTGGAAATTTTACCCAGGTACCCGGTACTCTCTTTAGGCCATCAGGGTTATACTTGGTGGTCTTTTTAATCATTTATCGGCACTTTTAAAATTGATAATTAACAGCAAATATGATATCTTTGATGTTAGTATATGACTTATGTTCAAAAAGATAGTGATAATTATGAGGACGTGTAAAGAAATGGCTTTAAACAAAAAGAAAACCAATAAACAAAAAGAAAAAGCAACAGCAAATAATCCAAAAGTCAGCCGTGAATCTGGAAAAAATAAAAAAACTAAAACAGAAAAAACTCTAACTTTTATAACCTGGGCTGCTATTTTTCTTACCTGGTATATAGTTACTAAGTTGGGTATCTTTACCTCTACCCTGCTGCCCGGGCCAGCAAGGGTCTGGAGTGCATTTTTAAGAATTCTAGAAAATGGTTATAATGGAGTGCCACTCTGGATCCACTTAGGTGCCAGTTTTAAACGTTTATTTGTGGCTCTCTTCTTTGCCATTTTTACTGCTGTTCCGCTCGGCTTATTAAGCGGTTATTTTGACAAAGTTGAAGCAGTAATCGATTCTGTTGTAGAATTTTATCGCCCGCTGCCACCACTAGCTTATTATACACTTCTAGTGCTCTGGTTTGGAATCGATGATACCTCAAAACAGATTCTCTTATTTTTAGCTGGTTTTGCTCCTATTTATATTGCCTGTGTTTCTGCAGTCAGAAAACTAAATCAGGATTTTGTTTTAAGTGCTAAATCACTGGGAGCTGCCCAAAAAGATGTTTTTTTTAAAATAGTACTGCCGGCCTCCCTACCAGAAATTTTTACTGGTATCAGGACTGCCTTTGGTGTTGCCTATACAACTCTTGTCTCTTCTGAGATGGTTGCTGCTACCTCAGGTATTGGCTGGATGGTTTTAGATGCATCTAATTTTTTGAAAAGTGATGTAATCTTTGTTGGAATTATAATTATGGGAATTACAGGTGTGATGATTGATGCTGGTTTAAGATTTCTGGAAAGAAAAATAATTTTTTGGAAGGGTCATGTTTAGCTAAATTACTTGAAATATATTTAAATATCCTAAGATAGGTATAAACTATTAGATTTTACAGTACTATTACAAATCTGGAGGTAAAGACAATGAAAAATAAATATTTCAAAAAAATAATGCTTATTTTCTTAATCACTGCTCTGGCTTTAACTTTAACTGCCTGTAGTAATGATCAGGCTCAAAATGAAGGTGCAGAAGTTAATAATAAAGCTGCTGAGGAAGAACTGCCCGAAGAGATTAACTTTGGGATTTTAAGGGTTCCAAATGATGAAACCATTGCAATTGCAGAAGGTTTATTTGATAAATATTTTACAGAGCGTGGAATTAAAGTTAATACTCGAGTTTTTGACTCAGGTGTTGAGGCCAATCAGGCTTTAGCTTCCGGCAGTATTGACTTTGCTACTATGGGAAATACCAATGCTATTACCGCTCTAGCCCGTGAACTTAATGTTGAATTAGTCTGGATTCATGAAGTTTTGGGAGAAAATGAAGCTCTGGCAGTCAAAAATGGTTCTGGTATTGAAAAAGCTGAAGATTTAGTTGGAAAAAGAATTGCCGTCCCCTTTGCTTCTACCGCCCATTATGTTCTTTTGAATTTTTTAAAAGAGGCGGGTATTGAAAAAGAGGTTCAGCTTTTAGATATGCAGACTGCTGAGATTGTAGCAGCCTGGGAGCGCGGTGATGTTCAGGCAGCTTATTCCTGGCAGCCAACTCTGTCCCAGCTTTTAAAATCAGGTTCTACTTTAACTGACAGCAGGCAAATGGCTGAAAAAGGTTATATTACCGCTAATGTAGAAGTTGTTCGTAAGGAGTTTTCAGAGAAATATCCTAAACTAGTTGCTGATTTTATTTCTGCTTTAAGTGAAGCCGGTGACATTTATAGAAATAATCCGAAAAAAGCAGCTGAAATTGCTGGTAATGAACTTGGAATTGAAACCGAGGTAGCTCTCCATCAGATGCGCGGCACCACCTGGAAAACTAGAGAAGAACTTTTAAGTCAAGATTTCTTTGGCACAGCTGATCAGCCTGGTAACTTTGCTGAGGTGATGAAAGATACTTCTGACTTTCTGCAGAATCAGGGTTCGCTAGAAAAATCTCCTTCTCAGGCAGCTTTTAATAAATATGTTAATCCAGAATATATAAAAATGTCTTTAAAAGATGATCAGAATAATTAAAGAAGTTATTTTCAATTATAG
>QBLP01000160.1 GCA_003070825.1 Halanaerobium sp.
CCTTTGTCGGTGGTAAAATGGTTTATGATGACCGGGGAGGCAAAAATGAAATACTTTATTGATCATTTACAGGAAAAAATTGAAGCAAAAGACTCGAGAATCTGTGTTGGTCTTGATCCTCATCTTGATCTGCTGCCGGAAAAGGTGCTGGCAGCTGAATTATTAGAAGATCTGGAAGCAAATCAGGAAGAAATAGCTGCAGCTGTTTTAACTTTTAACAAAAATATAATTGATGCAGTAGCTGATATGACAGCAGTTGTAAAACTGCAGATGGCCTTTTATGAAAAACTTGGAGTGCCGGGAATGAAAGCTCTCTGGCAGACAATGGCTTATGCTAAGGCAAAGGATTTAATTGTACTGCTTGATGGTAAGCGTAATGATATTGGATCTACAGCAGGAGCTTATGCAGAAGCCTATCTAGAAAATAAAAAAACAGAGATAGATTCGATAACAATTAACCCTTATTTAGGCAGTGATGGAATATTACCATTTTTAAGAAATAAAGAGCGAGGAGCTTTTGCCCTTTTAAGAACTTCGAATCCATCTGCTGTTGACCTTCAGGATCTTAAGCTCGATGACGGCAGAACAGTTTATCAGGCAGTTGGTGATTTTCTGCAGGAACTGGGCAGTGATTATCTTGGTGAATGTGGGTATTCTAATCTGGCAGCAGTAGTTGGAGCAACTTATCCTAAAGAATTAAAAGAGATTAGAGCCCAGCTTGATTCAGTATTTTTCTTAATCCCTGGTTTTGGAGCTCAGGGTGGAGGAGCAGCAGACATTAAAGCTGGTTTTGATGAGGATGGCAGAGGTGCAGTTGTTAACTCTTCCCGCGGTATTAATTTTGCCTATCGTAAGGATGAATATGCTCACTTTGGAGCAGATAACTATGCTAAGGCAGCAAGAGCTGCAGCAGAGAAAATGAAAAATGAAATCAATGAAGTTGTGAAATAAATTACTTTAACCAGGTCCAAAACAGTTGTTTTGGACCTGGTACCAAGGAGGCAAAAATGTTTAAAATTATTGCTAATCGAGAGGTTGGACCTGGAATTTTTCAGCTGGTCTTAAATTATGATCAGCTGCCGCAGAATCCGAAGCCGGGACAGTTTTTTAATATTAAAGTAAGTCAGCCAGGAAGTGATGATCCACTTTTGAGAAGACCTTTTAGTATCTTTGATTTTGATGCAGCTGAAAAAAAGGTGGAATTTATCTATCGAGTTGTCGGCAAAGGAACAAAAATTTTATCTGAGTTAGAAGCAGAAACTGAACTTGATGTGCTGGGACCTCTTGGAACTCCATTTTCTCTCAATGAAAACAAAGGTAATGTGCACTTGATTGGCGGAGGAATGGGAATTGCTCCTTTATATTACTTATCTAAAAAATTAAAAAGCAGAAACCAGAAGGTTTATCTGGGGGCAGCAAATCAGGCAGAGCTTGAATTTTTTGCAGAAAAGTTTAAAGGGCTGGGCGTAGAATTGCATCTGGCAGCAATGGAGGAAAAACTTGAGATCAAAGGATCTGCTCTGGTACTTTGGTTAAATTATCTGGAAAAAAACATTCCTGATTATGTCTATACCTGTGGCCCGGAGAAGATGCTGGCAGCAGTGGAAAAAGAAGCTCTTAAAAATAATATTGGCGGTCAGCTTTCAGTCGAAAAAAGAATGGGCTGTGGAATTGGTGTCTGCTTATCCTGCAGCTGTGAAACAAAGGCTGAAGATGAAAGTAATAAACGAGCCTGTGTGGAAGGGCCGGTATTTGGCCTGGGGGAGGTAGTACTCAGTGCCTGAAAACTCAATCGAGACAAAGCAAAAATTAACTAAATCTGAACTGAACTTATCTGTAGTAATGAAGTCCCAGCAGCAAACAGAGGAAAAAAATTTAAATTTAAAAAATCCATTAATTACAGCCTCCGGTACCTGTGGAAATGGAAAGGAACTGGCAGATTTTTATGATATTAATCAGCTGGGAGCTTTTACAACTAAAGGAATTACAGTTGAAGCTCAGCCAGGAAATAAGACTCCTAGAATTGCAGAAACTTCAGCTGGGATTATTAACTCCATTGGCCTGGAAAATCCGGGAGTAGAAAGTTTCATTGAAGAAATACTGCCGGAGACTAAAAATTATACTCTGCCTATTTTAGCCAATATTTCTGGCTACAGTGAGCAGGATTTTATTAACATGGCGGAGAAATTAGAAGGTAGAGCAGAATTAGCAGGAGTCGAGGTTAATCTTTCCTGTCCCAATATTAAGGGTGGAGGCATGGTTTTTGGAACGGATCCAGAAAAAGTATTTGAGATTACAAAAAAAGTGAGAGAAATTTATTCTGGCTACATTATAGTTAAGCTGACTCCCAACATTACTGATATCACAAAGACTGCTCTGGCAGCAGAAGAAGCTGGAGCAGATGCGGTGGCTATGATTAACACACTTTCGGCAATGAAAATTGATATTGAGCGACAGCAGCCGCTTTTAGCTAATACTTTTGGCGGCTTATCCGGCCCAGCAGTGCGACCGGTAGCAGTAAAGATGGTTTACCAGTCTTATAAAAAACTGGAGATTCCAATTTTAGGCCTGGGTGGAGTCCAGAGCGGCAGTGATGTAATCGAATTTATGCTGGCCGGTGCTACAGCAGTGGGAATTGGGACAGTTAATATGATTGACCCAGCAGCCGGCCCCAGAATAATTGGAGAGATCAAAGAGTATATGTTGAGACATCAGATTAAAAATTTAAGTTCAATTATTGGTGCAGCTCATTAATGTTAATTATTTTTTCAAATTTAACAATCAGGAGTGGATTAAATGACTAAAGAAGAAATCAGAGAATTATTAGTAGAGACAGATGTGATCCAGGAAGGCCATTTTGTACTGAGCTCAGGCCGCCATGCTGATATTTACATGCAGTGTGCCAAGGTTTTGCAGTATCCGAAACATGCAGCAACTCTGGCAGCTGAAATTGCAGCTAAGTGGGAAGATGAAGAAATAGATGTGGTCATTGGGCCGGCACTGGGTGGAGTAGTATTGTCCTATGCAGTAGCTGAAGAGCTGGGAGTTCGCTCAATATTTAGTGAGCGCAAAAATGGTGAGATGAAGATCAGGCGCGGCTTTGAATTAGAGCCGGGAGAAAAGGTGCTTGTAGTAGAAGATGTAGTGACTACAGGTGGCTCAGTTAAAGAAGTACTGGCAGTTTTAGAAGGGCTTGATGTAGAAATAGTAGGCTTAAGCTCAATAGTTGACCGCAGTAATGGTCAGGTTAAATTTAACTATGATTTCAAAGCGCTGCTACCGGTCGATATTAAATCATACAAAGCAGGACATTGTAAATTATGCGAGGAAGGTATAGCAATCACCCGCCCTGGCAGTAAAGAAAATAAAAGTTAAGATTTGCAATTAAGCTGCTAAAACTTTATAATTAAAAGCAGAAATTAAAATTATAAAAGGAGCAGTGATAATAAATGCAGAATTACGATTTTGTTCATTCCTGTATTCGGGTTATGGATTTAGAAAAGTCAATTGATTTTTATCAGGATGCTTTAAATCTAAAGGAAAGCAGTCGCAAAGACTTCCCGGAGGCGGAGTTTACTTTGGTTTATTTGACAGATCAGAATGAAAGTTTTGAATTAGAGTTGACATATAATTATGATCGGGAAGAACCATATACGATTGGTAACGGCTACAGCCACATTGCAGTAGTTGTTGATGATTTAGAAAAATCTTATCAGCGCCACAAAGAGGCCGGTTATCAGGTGGGAGATTTAAAAAGTTTAAGCGATGATTCAGCGGGTTATTATTTCATTACAGATCCAGATGGTTACAGGACTGAAGTTATAGCGAGATAATAGGGTACCGGGTACTTGTAAAAAAATGGAATTTAAAAACCAAACCACAAAAACAGCTCAACTTCTGGCAGTAGAGCCAGTGGTTGAGCTTATTTTATTTTTTTATCTACAATTTTTTTAAATTCTTTTAATTCCTCTAAAGTTTTTTCCGACTCTGATTTCTGGTAAAGATAATTCCAGTCAATATCTTCATAGTTCAAATAAATCATACCTACAATCCATTCTTGATCGGCATATTCTTTCCAGAACTTATATCTATTTAGTCTGTCAATAATTATATCTTCAATACCTATGATATAGGCTTTTAAACCTTCAATTTCAATTTCATTTACTTTATCATAATCACCAGCAAGATCTGAACCTGGAATTTCCAGGGCGAAATCAAGCTGCTTATAGGTCCAGTATTTGCCTTCCTTTTTAAACCCTAAATCTTTAATAATTGGGTCAATTTCTTTAATACAGGCTGGGGTTACCAGATCAACATCCATAGTGCTATATCCGCCAGCAGTATAAAATTCAACAGCTTGCCCGCCAACAATAATCGGCCGAATATTTATTTCTTTTAAAGCTTCAGTTATGACTGCTGTCAGAGCAATATTTTTGTAAATTTTATCTTTATTAGAATCAATTATTTTTTTAATTTTAGATTTTAAGAGATTCTTATTCATAATAGCCTCCTCAAAAACAAATTTCTCTCCTATTAAAATATTAAATACACTACTATTTAAAGCGGTATTTGTGCTCAGAGATTTTTTCGATCATTTTATCTTTTCTTTTTTTGGCGAGTTCATAAAGTAAAAATTGTTTTTTCTGATTGCGGCTGCGTTTAGAGGTATTTTTTTGCCTTGTCAGCTGATCTCTGAGTTCTAAAATATTTATTTTAGCTTTCTTTCTTTTTTTATTATATTCTTCAAAGTTGATTTTTTTCATTTTGGAGACCTCCTAAACTCATCCTGTCTCTTATACACATCTGACGCTGCCGACGATCTTACGCGTGTAGATTAATATTGATTCCAATTTCAGCTAAAAAATTATTTATTAAATTATCAGCACTCGAATCTTTTTCCCGCATAATAATTGGAATCTCTTTCAATTCTTCTTCGGCAATCATATTCTGTTCAAAGTCATTAGAAGAACATAAAACCAGGCTGTCCTCAAAAAAATCATGTTTATCGATATAAGGACAATCATCACAATTTTTTTCAAAAAAGAGGTGGTCACAGTTTTCCATTCCGGCTAAAATTCCAAGATTATAGTCATGTTTTAAGACATTATTTAAGACATCAGAAGAATTAAAGGTGTCAATTTTAACCCGCAGATTATTATAATTTTCTTCAAAATTATGGATTTTTGAAGCAAAATAAAAGGAACCAAAATTCTGGCAGGCTGCGATAACCAGGTGCTTATTTTTGTTTTTAATCTTTTCGATTTCATTATACAGATTTTCTTCTAAATGCAGAATTGTTTCTGCATAATCAAAAACTTTCTGGCCAACTTCTGTTAAAATAACCCCTTTGTTTGATCTTTGGAGAAGAGGCAGCGCAAAATTTTCCTCTAATTTCTGCAGCTGTTTACTTAAGCCTGGCTGCGTAATATGCAGAGCTTTACTGGCTTTGGAGATGCTCTTAGATCTTGCTGTATAGTAAAAGGACTTTAGATATTCAATCTTCACTTAATTTTCCCCTCTCATATATCAATAATTTTGTATATAACAGTCTGTTATAGAACATAACAAAGATTCATTTTCTTACTCTTAGTTACTATTATATAATAATTAATGTAATCAGTAAAAGATGGATAAAGTTTTCAGCGGGAGGGGATATTTTAAATTTAATATTCGATTGAGGCTGTCTCTTATACACATCT
>QBLP01000018.1 GCA_003070825.1 Halanaerobium sp.
AAGTATGAGAATGTCTATAGAAAAGAAACCTATCAGAGCTTTTATGAAGCCAGAGAAGATATAGAAGATTTCATTGACTATTACAATTCTGAAAGACTGCACCAGGGTGTAGATTATGTAACACCAGATCAAAAATATAACGGTAAAGCTGATGAAATTATAGATGAAAGAAAGAAAAAACATCAGTCAGCTATTGATAGAAGAAAACGACTCAATCGAAAGAGAAAATCAACTGCTGCATAAAACAACCGGGACTACAAAAGTATTTTTAAAATCTACTTGACTTTTCAGAAACAATGCAATATAATAAAGATGATTAATTATAACTTAGAATATAACTAAAACTTAAAAATTAACTAGGAGGAAAAAACTTGCGTTTAATAGATACTCATGCTCATCTTGATTTTGATGATTACAATCAGGATCGAGAAGAAGTTTTCAAACGAGCCCAGAAAATCGGAGTAGAAAAGATAGTTAATATTGGTGCAGATCTGGCGGGAAGTTACCGGGCGGTTGAACTGGCAGAAAAGCATGATTTTGTCTATGCTTCAGTTGGAATTCACCCCCATGAAGCAGATACAGTTAATGAAAAAAGTCTGGCCGAAATTAAAGCTCTTGCAGCTTCACCAAAGGTTAAAGCAGTTGGAGAATGCGGCCTTGATTTTTATTATGATAACTCCCCGCGAGAAATTCAAAAAGAAGCCTTTAAAAAACAGCTGCAGCTGGCCCTGGAGCTTGAACTGCCGGTGGTTGTCCATTCTCGGGAAGCAGCAGCAGAAACTTTGGAAATATTAGACCAGACTGCTGACTTCGCTGAAAAATTAATTTTTCACTGTTATGCTTACGGCCCCAGTGAAATCGAAGAAATAATAAAGAGAGATTATTATGTAGCCTTTGGTGGCTTAATTACCTTCAATAGTGCTCAGCCGATCAGAGATGCTTTAGAGAAAATGCCTTTAGATAGAATTTTACTGGAAACTGATGCTCCCTATCTGACACCAGCACCTCACCGGGGTAAGAGAAATGAACCAGCTTACCTGGAACATATTGTTGAAAAAGCAGCTGCAATTAAAGGGGTTAGCGCTGAAAAAATGGCAGAAATCACGACTGAAAATGCTGAAAGAATTTATAATTTTTAACTTGGAATTAAATTTCAACAAAAATTAAGCGGGAGGAATCCAAAATGAAAATAGGGATTATCGGACTGGGAGATATTGCTCAGAAAGCATATCTACCTTTAATTACTCAGCTGGAAGAGGTAGAGCCATATTTTTGCACTAGAACTGAAAGTACTCTGCAGAGGCTGGGGAAAAAATATCGGGTTGATCAGCTTTATACCTCTCTTGATCAGTTACTAGCTGAGGATCTGGATGCAGCTTTTGTTCATGCTGCTACAGAAGCTCATTATCCGTTAGTAAAAAAACTTCTAAAAAATAAGATAGCTACCTTTGTTGATAAACCAATAACTTATCACTTAGAACAAACCGAAGAACTGATCAGGCTGGCCAAAGATCAGAATACAATTTTGATGACCGGTTTTAACCGCCGCTATGTGCCAACCTATCGTTCGCTTTTAAAAATTAAAGATCCTAAAACAATAATTATGGAGAAAAATAGGACTGAGCTTCCAGGTGAGCCGCGCAGCTTTGTTCTTGATGACTTCATTCATGTTATTGATACTATTTCATATCAAATGGGAGAAGTTGAGCTTGACCAGCTTGAAGTTAGTAAGACTGAGAGAAAAAACAAACTAGTTCAGCTAATATTAACTCTTAAAAATGGAGAAAATACTGCCATTGGAATAATGAACCGTGATAATGCGGTTACTGAAGAGAGCCTTGAAGTTATGGGTTTTAAAGAGAAACAGAAAATCAAGAATATAACTCAAATTATTGATTACACTGACGGCGGGGAAAAAACATCGCAGACAGCAGGTTGGAATAAGATGGGCTATGATCGTGGTTTTGTTGATATGATAAATGAATTTTTGGCAAGAGTTAAAAAAGGAGAGAATAATAAAAAAGAGCTGGCTGCAGATTTATTGACTCACCGTCTGGCAGAAAAAGTAATTGAAGCTTAAGCTCCAGCAATTATTTAAAGCTTTAAGCATCTATCTTTATCAGAGCAACAATTATTGCCTGGATAGAGCAGATATGATAAAATTATAACAAATAATATATTAAGGATGATTTAAAATTAATATGAAAAATAAAATTGCAACACCATCGGAAACAAAAAAGATTCTCCGCGAACACAATCTTAATTTAAAAAAGAGCCTTGGTCAGAATTTTCTAATTGACTCAAATATCATTGATATAATTACAGCAGCAGCAGATATTAAAGGTGATGAATTTGTAATTGAAATTGGCCCTGGTATTGGTTCTTTAACTCAGGCTCTGCTTGCTAAACTTGATAGCGGTAAATTGCTGGCAGTAGAAAAAGATGCTGCTATGGTTGAAGTTTTAAAAGATATTTTTGCCGGTCAGGAAAAACTTGAGCTTTTAAACGAGGATGCACTCAAGATCAGCTGGGAAGAAACTGCAGCTAAATACAACCCGCAAGAGAGGAAGATAAAGCTAATTGCTAACCTTCCTTATTATGTCACCACTCCAATAATTATGGGAGTTTTAGAAAGCGAAATTGAACTGGAGCAGATGGTTTTTATGGTGCAGAAAGAGGTTGGAGAAAGAATCTGTGCTGGCCCGGAAACCAAAAAATTTGGTTCTTTAAGTGTGGCGGTTCAGTACCACATGCAGCCAGAGATTGTACACCAGGTGCCTTCCTCAGTCTTTATACCCCAGCCTGATGTAGATTCAGTTATTGTCAGTCTCTCACCCTATGAGGAAAATATTTATCAGGAAGAGGTAATCAATAAAAAATTCTTTTTTCAGGTTGTAAAGTCTATTTTTCAACAGCGGCGTAAAACCTTACGCAATAGTTTGAGCAAATCAGCTGTAATTGCTCTTGACCGTGATCTTGTAACTAAGGCTTTAGAGGATGAAGGTATTGGTCTTAAAAAACGGGGAGAAAAACTTTCGATATCCGAAATGATTTCTATCAGCAACAGGATTTATAAAATGAGAAAAAATAATCAATAAAATATTATTTCAAATATATTTATCAAATCCCGGAAGGAGGCAGAAAAGTGGTTAAAGTAGAGATATGTGTGGGCAGCCACTGCTCACTTGTAGGAGCTTTAAATATTTTAGAGACTCTAGAAGAGCTGCAGGAAGAATATCCAGATCAGCTGAAAATTGAAAGAGTTGAATGTATGGACAGGTGTGGAGATATTAAGAATGCTCCGGTAGTTAAAGTTGATGATGATCTTATCACCTCAGCTCAGACTCAGATGGTAATCAGTAAAGTAATGGAGAGGATAAAATGAGCAAGCTAAAGGGTATTTATACAGATATTGTAAAAATCCGACGGATGGTCTTTGCGGAGCTGGCAAGACTGGCTCTCAAAGATGCAGAATGCGAAGAATTTGATAAAATTCCATATAGAATTATTGATACTGAAGAAGCTACATACCGTTCCAGTATTTTTAAAGAAAGAGCAATAGTTGCTGCTCGGGTTCGGATGGGCCTCGGAATGGATTATGAAACAAATCAGGAGCATAAACTCCTTTCAGAGGGAATTAGAGATTTTCTAAAAAATGATAATCAGCTGAAAGAACCGCTGGTAAATGTTATTCGTTTTGCCTGTGAAAAATGTCCAACTAACGCTCATTTTGTAACCAATAACTGCCGCAAGTGTCTGGCTCATCCCTGCAGTATTGTCTGTCCTGTAGATGCGATTACCATTGAAGAACATGCAGCAGTAATTGATCAGGAAAAATGTATCAACTGTGGTAAATGTAAAGAAGCCTGTCCTTATGAGGCGATTGTTAACTATGAGCGTCCCTGTGCTGCAGCCTGTGGAGTTGATGCTATTGAAAGTGATGACTATGATCGGGCTAAAATAAATCAGGATAAATGTGTCAGCTGTGGCCAGTGCATTATTGCCTGCCCCTTTGGCGCCATTGCAGATAAATCTATGATTTTTCAGCTATTAAAATCGATTAAAAGAGGAGAAGATGTGCGGGCAATTATTGCCCCTTCTTTTGTTGGACAGTTTGGTCCTTTAGTCTCTGCTGAAAAAATTGTAGCTGCCTTAAAAGAGCTGGGGATGAAAGAGGTGCGTGAGGTTAGCCTGGGTGCTGACTTTGCTTCTCTGCATGAAGCAGAATTATTTGCAGAAGATATTCCGGAAAAACAACCCTATCTGGGAACTTCCTGCTGTCCTTCCTGGACTTATGTTGCTGATAAACATGTTCCTGAAGTTAAAGATAATATTTCTGAATCCAGTTCACCCATGATTTTTGCAGCACAATCTGTCAAAGAAAATAATGAGGACAGTAAAGTTGTATTTATCGGTCCCTGTGTTTCCAAAAAATTAGAGGCCTTAAGTGATAAAGTTAAAGAAGAAGTGGATTTTGTAATTACTTTTGAAGAACTGGCAGCTATTTTTGTAGCAGCAGATATTGAGCTGACAAAAGTGGATGCCGAAGAAGAAATTAGAGATGCTTCCTATTATGGCCGCGCTTATGCTAATGCTGGTGGAGTAGCAGAGGCAATCCGGCAGAATTTAAAAGAAAAATATAATATTAATCCTCCAATAACTAAGGCGGATGGACTGGCAGATTGCAAAAAAACCTTGATCAAAGCCAAAGCAGGAGTTTTAGATGGACATCTGATTGAAGGAATGGCCTGTGAGGGCGGTTGTGTTGGTGGGCCTGGTACTTTACTGGCAACCAAGCGGGGAGCAAAATATGTTGATAAATTTGCCGGTGAGTCGCCATATAAATTTGCTTTTGAAAATGAAAAACTGAATAAAAAAGAGAAAAAAGAATAAATATGTCCTTAGAATCATCTCTTATGATTAGTCCTTATAAGAGTTATAAGTTTTGCTTAAATGAGCAACTTATGATATAATTATTTTTGAATTGTTTTCAAAATGAGGTGAATCTGAATGGAAGAAAATGTTTTGGATAAAATTAAAGAAGAAGTAAAATCTTTTGTCGGCCACCGAGTAAGTGTTAAAGCCAATCGTGGCAGAAGAAAAGCTGTAGAAAAAGAAGGAGTTTTAGAAAAAACTCATGAGAATGTCTTTGTAGTCAGGATCAAAGATCACAATCAAATTAGGCGGCTGTCTTATACCTACTCAGATCTTTTAACAGATGATGTAGTTGTTAAATCTAAAGATGATGAGGTAAAGATAGGTGTTTAATTTTAGATAGAATATATAAATTTAATAGCAGTCGGTGGCGGCTGCTATTTTTTCCTGTTATTTTAACTGAATTCTGAAAAAAGAAAATCTTTTAGTAAACTAGTTTTTAAGATTAATGAAATAAGTTTATAAGTGAATAACAGGGTAATCTTAAAAAAATGAAAGGAGAGATAGCTTTGGGAATTGATATGGCTATAGGTTTACTCGGTGGTCTGGGGCTTTTTATCTACGGAATGAAACAGATGAGTGAAGGTCTCCAGAAAACCGCCGGGAAAAGACTGCGTCATTTCTTAGCAGCAATGACTTCAAAACCAATTATGGGGGTTGGAGTTGGAACAATTATTACTGCTATTATTCAGAGCAGTAGTGCTACTACAGTTATGGTTGTAGGTTTTGTTAATGCGGGGTTAATGACATTATTTCAGTCAGTTGGAGTAATAATGGGTGCCAATATTGGTACTACTATAACCGCACAGTTAATTGCATTTAAACTTGGTGATTATGCTTTTCATGCGATAGCAATTGGTGCTTTTACATATTTATTTTCTAAAAGTAAAAAGTTTCAATATATCGGGCAAGTTTTACTGGGATTTGGTCTTTTATTTTTAGGTTTGGAAACTATGGGGGATACAATGGAACCCCTCAAAGATTCAGTTGTTTTTGTTAACTGGATGGAGAGTTTTGCTCAGTATCCAATTTTAGGAGTTTTAACAGGTATATTTGTTACAGTTGCTGTTCAGAGTAGTTCAGCTTCCTTTGGTATTTTGTTAGGTCTGGTTACAGCAGGAGCGATTCATTACGAAGCTGCCATCCCAATTCTTTTAGGTAGTAACATTGGTACAACTGTTACTGCAATTTTATCTGCTATCGGAGCTAATTTGACTGCTAAAAGAGCAGCTGCAGCCCACTTTTTATTTAATGTTTTGGGTGCCAGTATTATGATAGCTTTTCTCTACATTATCCCCGACTTTGGAGTAATGATTGAAAACCTTATTTTAAGTATTAGTGGATTTTTTGGTCAGATAAATCCATCTGAAGAGAGACTTCTGGCTAATACACACACATTTTTTAATGTTTTAAATACATTCCTCTGGTTGCCATTTACAGGTTTTATGGTTTATTTAGTTAAAAAGATGATTCCTGGAGAAGATTTGACACTAAAAAGAGGAACTACATTTATTGATGAGAGAATGTTGAGTACTCCTTATGTTGCAATTGATCAGGTGAAGAAAGAAATTGTAGCAATGGGTGGAATTTCTCGCGATATGGTTTGTGAATCTGTAGATGGATTTTTAGATGGAAATGGCGACATTATTAAAAAGATTAGACGGCATGAGGATATTGTTAATGAGATGGAAGAAGAACTTTTACATTTCATTCAAAAAATTCCTCAGGCTCAATTGAATGATGTTGATATTAGAACTTTAGATAAGTATTTTGCAGTTGTAGATGATATTGAAAGTATTGCTGATGATGCTGATGATATTGCTGAATTAATAGAAAACCGCCTGGAAAATAAGCTTAAGTTTTCTTCTGATGCTCAGGCTACAATTCAGGAAGTATATTCTATTATCTGTGATGTTTTAGATAAGACATTAGAATTAATTGAAACTGACGACTTAGAAATTGCTGCTGAAATTTTAGAGGCAGAAGAGCGTCTTGATGAAATGCAGATTCAGTTTAGACATGAAAGCATCAGCAGAATCAAGGGTTCAGATAAAGACAGCTGTGACCCCAATTCTGGTATTATCCTTTTAGAACTGCTTGATGATCTAGAACATATCAGTGATCAGATGGCTGATATTGCTCACAGTATAATTGAAATTTATGAAGATGAGAATATTAGTAAAGATGTTCAGGATGTTGATGTAGTTTAATTTTACAAAGATTTAACATTAAAATAGCTTTATTTGGGTGGAGCCTCCTTTCTATAGGAGGCTCTTTTTGCTATAATGGAGAAAAGGGTTATTTTTAATTGGCCATAGTCTTCACGACGGTTTTCGTTGATAGCTAATTATGAGTTTTTTCTAACTCACTTCGTTCAAACAGGGAAAAAACTTTTCATAATTAGCTATACTCAAACCTGTTTCGACTAAAGTGCCAATTAAAAAAACTCTTTTCTCTGGGGGATACTTATAATTTGAGTTTGAATCTTAGTATAGCAAATTGCTTTGATGCTAGGTTAATAAATTATAATCAAAGCTATTCCGTCTGAAGTGCAAAATCAGATAAACCTTTTCTCGGAAGATAATTGGAGTTTGGATTTATACTTTAATTTAACGAATTGTTCTAATGATAGTTACATTGTAAATTTCTAACTCGCTGCGGTCCGACGCACCGCTGTGCTGGGTTATATTAAGGAGGTAACAATGGCAAAATCACTTTCTGAGATGTCACTGGAGGAGTTGTGGCAGCTTTTTCCCATTATTTTAAAAGAACATAATCCGGAATATAAAAATTGGTATCGGGAAGAAAAAGCAGGGCTTACAGAAGCTTTGCCTGCACCTTATATTAAACGGATCAATCATATTGGGAGTACTGCAGTGCCTGGACTGCTGGCTAAGCCAACTGTTGATATTTTGCTGGAAATAAGCAGAAAAGCTGAACTGGCAAAAGTTGAAGCTGAACTAAAAGATGCTGGCTGGACTCTGATGCATAGAAATGAAGAAGATCAAGGACTTAATCTAGTTTTTAATAAAGGCTATACTCCCCAAGGCTTTGCAGATCGGGTTTTTCACCTTCACTTACGTTATCCGGGAGACTGGGAGGAATTATATTTTAGAGATTATTTAATTGCTCACCCTGAGATAGCAGAAAAGTATGGAGAACTTAAGCAAAAATTAGAAAAAGAATATAAACATAATCGCGATGGCTATACTGAAGCTAAAACTGAATTCATTAAAAAACATACAGCTGAAGCAAAAAAAGAATTCCAAGAAAAGTATCTGCCAGAAGAAATATAAAATCTACAAATATTTCAAATAGATATGATTAAAATAAGAAATCCGGGAGGATTTAGAATGGAAAAGATTTTAGTTGTTGAAGATGAAAAAAATATACGAGAACTAATAAAATTCAATCTAGAAAATGCAGGTTTTGAGGTGCTGACTGCTGACGATGGCAGAGAGGCTTTGGAGCAGCTTTCAGATGAAATAGATCTGGTGGTTCTAGATTTAATGCTGCCCCAAATTGATGGGATGGAGGTCTGCAGGCGAATGCGTGGAAGTGAAGAACTGCGCCAGATCCCAATAATTATGCTGACGGCCAAGGGAGAAGAAGTTGAGAGAATTCTGGGTCTGGAAATGGGAGCGGATGATTATATGACTAAACCATTTAGTCCCAGGGAGTTGATAGCCAGAATAAAAGCGATTTTTCGCAGAATAAAGGAATTTAAAGCTGACACCAGTGAGTTAAAAGAGGAAATTATTGACTTAGGTGATTTGAAACTCGATATCCCCCGCCATGAAGTTATTTATCAGGAACAGAAAATTGTCTTAACCCCCAAAGAATTTGAGCTTTTACGTTATTTAATAATTAACCAGGGTCGTGTACTGAGCAGAGATTTACTATTAGAAAAGATCTGGGGTTATGAGTATGCTGGAGATACAAGGACAGTTGATGTACATATCAGGCGTCTGCGCAAAAAGATATCTTCAGACTATATAGCCACAGTAAGAGGGGTGGGATATAAGTTTGTTAAAATGGAATAATATTGGAATCAAAAACCGGCTTGTAATTATTTTTATAGTGATTCAGCTTTTAATTATTGCTTTTAGTTTCTATTATTTCAGTACCAATCATCGGGAATTTTACCTGGAGCAGGAAAGACTGAGTCTGGGACATTACAGCAAGTTAATTTTAAGTGATATTAAAGAAGATAATTTATTAAATAATCAGCCAGCACTTCAGGAAGAAACAGCAGAGTGGTCAGAAAATACGGAGACCAGGGTTACAGTGATTACTGCTGAGGGGGTCGTTCTTTCTGATTCTCATCATAATGTTCAGGCGATGGATAACCATAACGATCGACCGGAAGTAGTGGAGGCTGTTAATAATCAAAGGTCGGGGAGCTCAATTCGTTTTAGTGATACAATTGGTGAAGAAATGCTTTATTATGCGATTCCAATTTATGAAAATGACGAATTGCAGGGAACAATAAGGACAGCAAGGCCTTTGAGTTTTATCCGCAGTGTTTTATATGAAGATATTAAAAGTTATTTATTTTTCTTTATAATTTTAGCAGTAATTACTATTATTCTTGGCTGGCGTTTAACAAACAGTATAGTTAAGCCTCTGGAGACAGTTACAAAAACTGCGGCCAAAATTTCAGAAGGCGAACTTTCTGAACGAATACCGGTAAGAAAATATAATAGTGAGATTGAAAAATTGGCCCGAATGTTTAATTTTATGGCGGAAGAATTAGAAGAAAAAATTACGGAAGTCTCTCAGGAAAAAAATCGGATTGAAGCTATTTTAGAGAGTATGGTCGATGGAGTAATTGCAGTTGACAGGGAGGGGAAAGTTTCTCTGATTAATCCTGCTGCCCGCCGAATTTTTAATATTGAAGCAGAAAAAATTAAGGGGAAAGAACTAATCAGCTCGCTTTTCAGCCACCGAATTGATATGTATTTAGAGCGTGCATTTGATAAAAAAGAAAGTATCAGTAGAGAGATTAAATATAAAAATCCGGATGAAAAAATAATTCAGGCTACCTTTATTCCTCTGCTTGATGAAAAGGAAAATGTTAGTGGTGGAGTAATTGTGCTTACTGATATCACTGAGTTGAGGAAGTTGGAGACAGTGCGCAATGATTTTGTTGCCAATGTTTCACATGAGCTTAGAACACCTCTGACATCAATGGTTGGTTATTTAGATACACTTTTAGAAAGTAATATTGAAGACCAGGAAACAAGAGACAGATTTTTAGGGATAATTAAAGAAGAAACTGACCGCTTATCTATCTTAATTAATGATCTCCTTAACCTTTCAAAAATTGAGTCACAGTCATTTGACTTACAAAAAGATGATCCGAAAAAAGTATTAGACAAAGTAGTTAATTTGTTGAAAAAAAATGCAGCAGACAAAAAAATTGATTTTAAAGTTGAAATAGCTGATAATTTACCACTTGTATATATGGTGCGGGAGCAGATTAAACAGGTGCTGATTAATTTAATTGATAATGCAATTAAATATACTCCTGCCGGTGGAGAAGTTAAAGTTAAAGTTGAACATGAAGGTGATAAGGTCTATTTTTCGGTAAAAGATAATGGGATGGGAATTCCAAAAGCTGATCAGGAAAGGATTTTTGAAAGGTTTTATAGAGTTGATAAAGCCCGCAGTCGTGCTCTGGGGGGTACTGGTATTGGCCTTTCAATTGTTCGCAATATTGTTAAACAGCACGGCAGTGATATTCAGGTTAAAAGCCGTGAAGGAGCCGGAAGTGAGTTTACATTTTATTTGAAGATGGCGGAATAAATTATTTGGACCCGGTACAGGTGAATAAAAACACAAAGTTAATTTGATTTTTGCTTTGGACGTTAAGTAAAGATTATTATCTAAAATATTTTCAATCATTACAGATAAATATATTGAGTTTAGTGCCTGCTTATGTTAATATGAGCAGGCATTATTTTTTGGGGTGATAAATTAATATTAAAATAAATTACTTATTTGACAGTGCTCAAAATCATAAAAAATTAAAATACACTCTTTTTGTTGACATGAGAAATATATTACTATATAATCATATTAGTAAATATTAATATGAAAACGAGGGAGTGCTTATGGAAGAATTACTTAACTTTTTAAAATGTATAGCTGATGAAAATCGTCTTAAAATATTAAAACTGCTCCTGGATGGTCAGTACTGTGTCTGCCAGCTGCAGGAATTACTGGATAAGTCGCAGTCCAGTGTATCTCAGCATTTGAGTTATTTTAAAGAGCTTGAGCTTTTAGAGGAAGAGAAAAGCGGTAAGTGGATTTATTATTCAATAGATAGAAGTGTTTATGATAGTTATCTGGCTCGACTTATTTCCTTAAAAGCCAGCTCACTGGAAGAGTTAAATTTAGCAGAGCTTGAAAATAAAATTGATACTTTAGATACAGCTGCAGAAATAAAATCAAGTTCTAAAGGAGGCTGCTGTTAGTGTTTACAGTATTTGAGAGATTTGCTGATTTAGTAGCTTTTAATTTATTTGGGCTGGAGGCCGGAACCAGGCTGGGAGAGTCAGTTCACTTCTTCTTTTATGATACAACTAAGATTATTTTCTTACTTTCAATAATGATCTTTTTCATTTCAATTATGAGAAGTTATTTTCCACTAGAAAAAACAAAAAAACTTTTAAGTAATTATAGAAAAATAACCGGCCATATTATGGCTTCACTGCTGGGAGTTGTGACACCATTCTGCTCCTGTTCTTCAGTACCGATTTTTATTGGTTTTGTGGAATCTGGAATTCCACTGGGAATCACCTTTTCCTTTTTAATTACTTCACCAATTGTGAATGAGGTGGCTCTGGTGATGCTATATACAATCTTTGGCTGGAAAATAGGGACACTTTATTTAGCCAGCGGTATTTTAGTGGGGATTGTTGGTGGAATTGTAATTGAAGCTTTAGGAATGGAAAAACAGGTTGAAGAATATGTTTATCAGATCAGCGCTGGAGAAAGTGAAATTGAAGAGTTAGAGTGGAGTGATAGAATAGATTTTGCTAAGGCAGAGGTTAAAGAAATTGTTGGCCGCGTCTGGAAATATGTAATTATCGGTATTGGAATAGGAGCAGCAATCCACGGTTATGCACCTGCTGAACTGCTGGCTGAATATGCGGGAGCCAATAATCCCTTATCTGTAATTGCTGCTGTTATTGTTGGGATTCCCCTTTATGCTAATGCAGTTGGAACAATTCCAATTGTAGAAGCCTTAATGGGCAAAGGAGTTGCTTTAGGTACTGCTTTAAGTTTTATGATGGCAACAACAGCTTTATCACTACCAGCAATGGTTATTTTACGCAAGGTAATCAAACCAAAGTTGATAACAGTTTTCGTAACAGTTGTTGGAGTTTCAATTATTGGAGTAGGTTATATGTTCAACTTTATAATGTAGATTCGTACCAAAAATGTAGATTCGTACCAGGTCCAAATAAGTCGATTTGGACCTGGTTAAAAAGAATAAAATCACAAACTAAAATTTGAGGAGTGTTAATCATGAAGATTACTATTTATGGTCCAGGATGTAAAAATTGTGTCAACTTAGCTGATAATGCAAAAAAAGCTGTAGCAGAAACAGGTGTTGAGGCAGAAATAGTTAAAGTAGAGGATATGAAAGAAATAGCAGTGGCTGGAATCATGAGTACACCTGCAATTGGAATTGATGGAGAAGTTAAAATTAAAGGTAGAGTTGCAACAGTAGATGAGATTAAAGAATTAATAGTATAAATAATAATAAAAAGTAAGATAAACTTTTTTAAACCGCCTTTAGGGGCGGTTTTTTTATTTGTTAACATTTTGTTAACATAAGGGACATACTGCTGTAACATTCGCCTGTTATTATTTTAATCAGAGTCAAGTTAAAGAAAAAATCAAAAATTCCTTAAGGGGGAAAATATTTAATGAAAAAAATTACAGCATTATTATTTGTTCTTGCACTTGTAGTTATGGCAGTACTTCCAATTAGCGCTGCAGCAGAGGAACTGGAAGGTACTATTAAGATTGATGGATCCAGTACAGTTTATCCTGTAACACAGGCAATGGCAGAAGAGTTTTCTTATGAAAATCCACGTGTAAGAGTTACTGTTGGAGTATCTGGCTCAGGTGGAGGTTTTGCTAAGTTTAATGTTGGTGAAACAGATTTAAGTAATGCTTCCCGTGAGATTAAAGAATCAGAAGCAGAAATTGCAGCTGAAAATGGAATTGAATTTACTCAGTTTATTGTTGGTTATGATGGAATTACAGTTGCTGTTCATCCAGAAAATGACTGGGCCAATGATATGACTGTTGAAGAATTAAAGATGATCTGGGAACCAAACTCAAGTGTAGAAACCTGGAGTGATGTTAGAGATGATTGGCCAGATGAAGAAATAGATCTTTATGGTCCTGGTGCAGATTCAGGTACTTTTGATTACTTTACTGAAGCAATTAATGGTGAAAGTGGAGAAAGTCGTTCTGACTTTACTGCCAGTGAAGATGATAATGTATTAGTTAGAGGAATTTCCGGCAACAAATATGCACTTGGCTATTTCGGTTATGCTTACTATGAAGAGAATAGTGAAAAATTAAAAGCTGTTGCAGTAAATGGAGTTCTACCAAATCCAGAAACTATTGCTGCCAAAGAATATACACCACTTGCTAGACCATTATTTGTTTATGCTAAAAACTCAGCTGTTCAGCGTCCAGAAGTAGAAGCTTTCTTAAAGTTCTATTTTAAAAACGCTCAAGAAATTATACCTCAAGTTGGTTATGCGCCACTTCCATCTTATGAGGAAGCAATGGCTAAAGTTGAAGAATTAGCAAAGTAAAAATATTAAATATTAAAATATAGATTACTGCTGAAAGGGGCTTAAACTGCCCCTTTTTAGGCAGTTTAATTTGTTATAAATTAAAAGAAAGGTGGTTTTTAAATGTCAGATTTAAAAAATGAAAATAAAAAAAGCTGGACCTCTTTATTTTTTGATCCCAAAATACGCTATATGAATTCCAAAAAGAATAAGAATGGTCTGGTTAACTATGTTTTGCTTTTAACTACACTGATTTCTTTAATTACAACTATTGGGATTATAATAATTTTATTAACTGATTCTTTTCATTTTTTTGAACAGGTTCCGGTTTTTGACTTTTTAACAGGTACCAACTGGAATCCTTTAATAGAACCCAACAAATCGTATGGAGTGCTGCCTCTGGTTGCAGGTACAATGATGATAACCCTGGGATCTGCTTTAATAGCAATTCCGGTTGGCCTGGGAAGTGCAATTTATTTAACTGAATATGCTTCAACCAGATTCAGCAAAATTATTAAACCAATAATGGAGATTTTAGCAGGTGTGCCTACGGTTGTTTATGGTTACTTTGCTTTAACCTTTATTACCCCAAATATTTTGAAACCGATTTTCCCAAATATCCAGACCTTTAATGCATTAAGTGCCAGTATTGCAGTAGGTATTATGATTTTACCGATGGTAATATCTTTGAGTGAGGATGCTTTAAATGCTGTACCGGAAAGCATCAGACAGGGTGCTTACGCAATGGGTTCAACCAGGTTTGAGGTAGCTTCTCGAGTAATGGTTCCTTCAGCTTTGTCGGGAATCCTATCATCTTTTATTCTTGCTATCTCAAGAGCAATTGGTGAGACAATGATTGTAGCTGTAGCAGCCGGTATGAGGCCCCAGCTTACATCTAGTTTTTTAA
Organism: Halanaerobium sp.; assembly: GCA_003070825.1. Lineage (GTDB taxonomy): Bacteria > Bacillota > Halanaerobiia > Halanaerobiales > Halanaerobiaceae > Halanaerobium. The sequence continues at coordinate 14,668 of QBLP01000018.1, forward strand.
AACCGATTCAGACAATGACCGGATTTATAGTTCAGATCAGTATGGGAGATACTCCGGTTGGATCTCTATCATATTATACAATCTTTGCAGTTGGATTATTATTATTTTTAATGACTTTAAGCTTAAATATAATTAGTCACCTGATCTTAAAGAAATACAGGGAGGTATATCAATAATGGCTGATCTTAAGCAGAAAAGAATGCTGACCGATAAGATCTTTAAAGTTATATTTTTAATCTTTATTTCTTTAGGCCTGGTTGTTCTGGCAGCATTAATCTATGATATTGTTTCTAAAGGAATGGTCATGCTTGACTGGGAATTTTTTACCCGTTTTGATTCTCGCTTTCCTGAAAAAGCAGGGATCAAGGCCGGTTTATTTGGTACTATCTATGTAATAGGTTTAATGATTCCGATTACATTTTTTGTAGGAACGGCAACAGCAATTTATTTAGAAGAATATGCACCTAAAAATAAGCTGACAGACTTAATCAAACTGAATATTGCTAATCTAGCAGGTATTCCTTCGATAATTTATGGTATGCTGGGACTTGGAGTTTTTGTTAGATATTTAAATATGGGGAGAAGTGTGCTGGCAGGGGCTTTAACCTTAAGTTTACTGGTGCTGCCGGTAGTAATTGTTTCTGCCCAGGAAGCTCTAAAAAGTGTTCCCGACTCTCTGCGTAATGCATCTTATGCTCTGGGAGCAAATCACTGGCATACAGTTTACAAAGTTGTTTTACCTTCAGCTCTGCCGTCAATTCTAACTGGTTTTATCCTGGCAATTTCGCGGGCGATTGGCGAGACTGCACCTTTAATTATGATGGGAGCTTTAACCTTTGTTATGTTTACTCCCCAGGGAATTATGGACAGCTTTACAGTAATCCCAATTCAGATTTTCAACTGGACTTCTTTACCGAAAGTTGAATTTGAGCTGGTAGCTGCCAGCGGTAGTTTGCTTTTATTAATCTTGTTATTTATTTTAAATGGACTGGCAACATTTATTCGCTATAAATACCTGTCTCTTATACACAT
>QBLP01000161.1 GCA_003070825.1 Halanaerobium sp.
GAGTACCAGTTATGAAAATTAGTTCTAGAACTAAAAAGATTATTAAGATTTTAATTGAAAATGATGATTATATTGTGACTGAGAAAATTGCTCAAAAGTTAGATGTCAGCTCCAGAACCGTTTTACGGGAGTTGAAAAAAGTAGAAAAGTGGCTGCGGACTAATGATATACAGCTGGAAAAGAAAAAGGGCACAGGTATTCGGCTCAACTGCTCAGCTGAAGATAAAAAAAGAATTGCAGAACTGCTGGAGTTTGAAGCTGTTGACAGGCATTTTACACCTGATGAGAGAAAAATGATTATTCTCTCGGAACTATTAAGAGATCAACGTCCCAATAAGCTTTATGCCTTTACCAGAGTCTGTAATGTATCAGAAGCAACTATCAGTCATGATTTAGATGAGATTGAGGGCTGGCTGAAAGAATATCAGATTGAGTTAATTAGAAAACCCGGGCTTGGTGTATATCTTGAGGGAAAAGAAAAGGATATCAGAAAAGCAAGTATTAATCTGCTCTATCAGAATTTTAATTTAGAAGAAATTTTATTACTGCTTCAGGATAAGTATTCTGAGCCAGAAGAAAAATTGAGAAAAAATCTTTCCAAAAATCGACTATTAAATTTAATTGGACTGGATACAATTAATTTATTAGATGAATACATCAAAAAGTTAGAAAAAAAGATGAGTTATCAGCTGGCTGATGATGCCTATGCTGCACTGATGGTTCACCTGGCCATTGCCTTAAAAAGAATTAAAGATGGGGAAGAAATAACTGTTAATCAGGAAGTACTTAATAATCTAAAAGGAAAAAAAGAATTTATAATCGCCAGAGAACTTGTTTCCTCAATTGCAGAAGCATTTAAGGTAACAATCCCGGAAGCAGAAATTGCCTATGTAACTATGCACTTAATGGGAAGTAAGAGTCGGGGTGGAGTTTACAATGACGAAATTTCAATGACCGAAGATTATCATCTGGTTAATATATCCCGCAAAATGATAGAAAAGGCAGAAATTGAGCTGGGAATTTACCTGGAAGATGATGAGGAGCTTTTAATTGGACTGGTTCGGCATCTGGAGCCGACAATTAATCGGATCAAACTGAAGCTCGATATTCGAAATCCTCTCTTAGGAGAAATTAAAGAAAAATATGCTGAATTATTTGAAGTTTCCAAAAAATGTGCTGCTATTCTGGCAGAAAAAGAAAATATTGAGGTGCCGGAATCGGAAGCTGCCTATATAGCAATGCATCTGGGCTCAGCAGTAGAGAGAAAAAGAAAGCCGCAGCAGAAATTCAGAGCAGCAGTGGCCTGTACCAGTGGGATTGGAGCTTCCAGACTTTTAGCTTCAAGGCTGAACAAGGAATTTGAAAATATCGAAGTTACTTCCTTAATTTCAACTCTGGATTTTGATAATCAGGAAATAGAGAATTTAAATCTTGATCTGATTATTTCTACTGTTGCCATACCGGAGAGCAAAGTACCGGTAATAGTGGTTAACCCGCTTTTAAACGAAAAACAGCAGCAGGAAATCAATGATTTTCTCTTAAAAAACAGAGCCAAAAACAAGCAAAGAAATAATAAAATCACCCTTAAAGAAAAACTGGAAATGATCAATAACTATAATCAGGGGATTTTAGAGGTACTGAATAATTTTCAATTGATAAATGGTTATCACTTTAAAAATACAGCTGGACTGATTGAAGATGCAGCTGCACTGCTTAAGGATGCGCCGGAGCAAAGGGAAAGAATTAAAAAAGATTTAAGTATGCGGGAAGAAAAAGGAAGTACAGTTTTAAAGCACAATCAGATAATGCTTCTCCACTGTCAGAGCAGAGCTGTTAATGAACTATATTTTGCAGTGATTAGGCCCCAAAAAGGTTTTGAAATTGAGGCTGATAATGGTGTGGTAGCTGAAATTAAAATTATTGTTCTCATGGCAGCTCCACTTAAGGGAAGCACTCAGGGAAGAGAAGTATTAAGTGAGATCAGTCATTTATTAATAGAAAATCAGGATTTTATAGCTGCTGTTAACAGCGGCAGTCGGGAAGATATTTATTATGGACTTTCAGAACACTTTGATTATTTTTTACAACAAAAAAGTATGGTTAAATATCACAAGGAGGAAAATTAAATGCAGAAGAGTAGTTTTCAAAATAAGGTACAGAATTTTGGTAGATTTTTAAGTGGAATGGTAATGCCCAATATTGGAGCATTTATCGCCTGGGGTTTGATTACAGCTTTCTTTATTCCTACCGGTTGGGTTCCAAACGAAGGCCTGGCAAGTTTAGTTGGTCCGATGATCACCTATATGCTGCCGCTATTAATTGCTTTTTCTGGAGGTAAATTAGTTGCAGGTGTTAGAGGTGGAGTTGTTGGGGTTGTTGCTACAATGGGTGTAATTGTAGGTTCTGATATTCCAATGTTTATTGGAGCCATGGTAATGGGGCCCTTTGGCGGCTGGACTATAAAGCACGTAGATAAAATGTTTGAAGGTAAAATCAAATCAGGTTTTGAAATGCTGATTAATAACTTTTCAGCTGGTATAATAGGTGGACTCTTAGCAGTTTTAGCCTATCAGATTATTGGTCCAATTGTTGTAGGTCTAAATGAATTTTTAAGAATTGGTGTAAACGCATTTGTAAGTCGCGGTTTATTACCTTTAGCTTCTATTTTTATTGAGCCTGCTAAAATTTTATTTTTAAATAATGCAATTAATCACGGTGTCTTAAGTCCTTTAGGAATTCAGCAGGTAGAAGAGGCTGGTAAATCAATCTTTTTCATGCTGGAAACAAATCCCGGCCCAGGCTTAGGAATTCTTCTAGCCTACTGGGTATTTGCTAAGGGTATGGTAAAACAGTCCGCACCTGGTGCTATAATCATTCACTTTTTGGGAGGAATTCACGAAATATACTTTCCCTATGTCTTAATGAAACCTTCACTTTTATTAGCAGTTATTGGTGGTGGAGCCAGCGGTATCTTTACTTTCAACCTTTTCAATACCGGTTTAGTTGCTACACCTTCTCCCGGCAGTATCTTTGCCTATCTGGCAATGACACCAAGGGGTAATTATCTGGGAGTATTTGCAGGTATCTTAGCTGCAACAGCAGTCTCTTTTGTTATCGCTTCTGTTTTAATTAAAAGATCAGTTGCCAGAGGAGACACCATGGAATTTGAATCTGCTCAGTCTAAGGTAAGAGAGCAGAAGGGTAGAGATTTACACATGGATAAGGAAGCTAAAAAATTAAGTGTTTCAGAAGTAAGTAAAATTGTCTTTGCCTGTGATGCTGGGATGGGATCAAGTGCTATGGGTGCCGGTAAACTTCGCAAAAAAATTGAAGCAGCCGGTCTGGATATTTTAGTTGTCAATAAAGCTATCGATGAAATACCTCAGGATGCAGAGATTGTAATTACTCATCAGAATCTAACTGAGCGGGCAAAACAGAAGGCGCCTCAGGCTGAGCATATTTCAATCCAGGATTTTCTGCAGACTCCAGTTTATGACCAGCTTGTAGAAAGACTTAAGGCTGGAGAAGATGATCAAAAAAAGCAGAGTAAAGCAGTAGAAAAAAATGACGAGTCTGAATCTGCTGCTTCTACCAACAAAGGAATTCTAAAAAAAGAAAATATCAAGCTTGGCCTGGAAAGTGTTAAAAGAGCAGAAGCAATCAAAAAGGCCGGCCAACTTCTGGTAGACAGCGGTTATGTTGACCAGGATTATGTGGAAGCGATGTTGGACAGAGAACAGGAGATGTCAACTTATATCGGTCAAGGAGTAGCAATCCCTCATGGAGTAGGAGCTGCCAAAAAGAAGATTAAAAAGACCGGAATTTCAGTTCTGCAGTTCCCAGAGGGAGTTGAATTTGAAGGTGAAACAGCCTATCTGGTAATTGCAATCGCCGGAGTGGGAAATGAACACCTCAAAATTCTGGCTAACCTTTCTGAGATGATAGAAGAAAATGAGTCAGCTGAAAAGTTGAGAACCACAGATGACATAGATTATATCTACGAAAAATTCACACTCTAATTTTAAACTGATTTTCTAAACTGAAAGTTGCAAATCAAAGCTTCCCTGTTCAGCCTCAGTTGAACCTGACTGAATGGGGAAGCAAAATTGAAATAACCTAATAAGGATTGATAATAATGATTAAAACACTGACCTTAAATCCAGCCTTAGATAAAACAATAATTGTCGAAAGTTTTAGACTCAACCAGCTCAACCGCATCAAAAAGGTTCATAAAGATGCTGGAGGGAAAGGAATTAATGTTTCTAAAATGCTCAAAAATATGGGGCAGCAGAGTACAGCGGCCGGTTTTTTAGGTGGAGCTGCCGGTGATTTTATCAAAAAAGAGGTAGAAAACTCAGGTATCAAAACAGAATTTATCCAAACCAGAGAAGAAACTCGAACCAATACCAAGATGGTGGACCCAATCAATAACACTTTCACTGATCTCAATGAGTCAGGAGCCCACATTTCTGCAGCAGATATTGAAGAATTGAAAACAAAACTATTTGCTGATTTAAAGCCAGATGATATACTGGTTCTGGCAGGAAGTGTTCTGGCCGGAGTTGGTGAGGATATTTACTTTCAGCTGATTGAAGCAGCAAAAGAAAGAGATATCAAAACAGTTCTGGATGCTGATGGCCCACTTTTTAGAGCAGGAATAAAAGCAGGCCCAACTTTAATTAAGCCGAATGAGCATGAGCTCAGCCTTCATTTTAAGGAAGAGTTTAAGGATTTAAAGACAATGATTAGAAAGGCTGAGAGTCTCTTAGATACAGGTATTCAGATGATTATGCTTTCTCTCGGCA
>QBLP01000162.1 GCA_003070825.1 Halanaerobium sp.
ATTCTTTACACACGCCAGCTTTTATGTTAAAATTATAAAGAAAGTTTTAAATTACCGCTGGCTAGGATTTCGACTCTCCGACGTCTTCTTGGCCTGTGGCGAATTAATTTCACAGGAGGTGAATTTTTTATGTTAAGTAAAGAAGAAAAGCAAGATATTATTAAGGAATATCAGTTAGAAGAAGGTGATACTGGCTCTACTGAAGTCCAGGTTGCTCTTTTAACTGCAAGAATTGCTGAGTTAACTGAACACTTAAAAGACCACAAGAATGATCATCATTCACGAAGAGGTCTTTTAAAGATGGTTGGTAAAAGAAGAAAGTTATTAAGATACTTACAAAATAATGATGTTCTGCGTTATCGTGAACTTATTTCCAAATTAGGAATTCGCGGTTAATAATGCATACTAAAAGAGCGGGGCAATCCCCGCTCTTTATTTGAATAAGGAGGAAAAAATATGAAAGAATGGACAATTGATTTTGCCGGTGACGAATTTAATTTACAGACCGGTAAGGTGGCCAAACAGGCCAATGGGTCAGTAGTAGTCCGCTGTGGTGACTCACAGGTTTTAGTTACAGCAACTATGGATGATCCAAGACCAGGAATGAACTATTTTCCACTAATGGTTAACTATGAGGAAAGAGTTTATGCAATCGGCCAAATTCCTGGAAGTGTTATGAGAAGAGAAGGAAGACCAAGAGATGAAGCGACTTTAGCTGCTAGAGTAATTGACCGCTCTATCAGACCATTATTTCCAGATGGTTACAGACGTGATGTGCAGATAGTTGCTACAATTTTATCTGTAGATGACGATCATGATCCAGAAGTACTTGCTTTAAACGGAGCTTCTGTTGCTCTAACCTTATCTGACATTCCTTTTGCTGGGCCAATCGGAGGAGTAAAAGTTGGTTTAGTCGATGGAGAAATTGTTATTAATCCAAATGAAGAGGAAAGAGAAAACAGTGATCTTGATCTCGTAGTAGCAGGAAGCAAAGATGCTATTATGATGGTAGAAGCCAGTGCTAATGAGGTAAGTGAAGAAAAGATCTTAGAAGCAATGGATGCTGCCCACGAAGAGATCAAAAAGTTTATCGCTCTGCAGGAAGACATCAGAGAAGAAGCAGGTAAAGAAAAGATGCCTTTTGAATCTCCAACTGTAGACGATGAGATCCAGGAACAGGTTGACCAAATTCTTGGAGAAAAAATGAAAGAAGCAATTCAGATTCAGGACAAGAAGCCGAGAAATAAGAGGCTGGATGAGTTGAAGGAAGAGCTTAAAACTACAATTAATCCTGATGAAGATGAAGAAATTAATGATCAGCTTGAACTGGCTTTTGAAAAAATGATAAAAAAGTCTGTTAAGAGCCTAATCATTGATGATGGAGTTCGTCCTGATGGCAGAGATTATGATGAAATCAGACCTATCTGGGCAGAAGTTGATTTTGTACCAAGAGCCCACGGTTCTGGAATTTTCACCAGAGGTGAAACTCAGGCGCTAAGTGTTTTAACTTTAGGATCAGCCAGAGATGAGCAGACTATATTTGGACTCGGTGAAAATGAGACCAAACGCTATATGCACCACTATAATTTCCCATCTTTCTGTGTTGGTGAAACATCTCCAATGCGTTCACCAGGAAGAAGAGAAATTGGACACGGTACCTTAGGTGAAAAAGCATTACTGCCTGTTATTCCATCTGAAGAAGATTTCCCCTATACAATCAGAATTGTATCTGAAGTATTGGAATCAAATGGTTCTTCATCTCAGGCAAGTATCTGTGGTAGTAGTTTAGCCTTAATGGCTGCCGGCGTTCCAATTAAAGCACCTGTTGCAGGTATTGCTATGGGACTAATGAAAAAAGATGATGAGATTGTTGTTCTATCTGATATTCAGGGTTTTGAAGATTTCCATGGTGATATGGACTTTAAAGTTGCTGGAACTAAAGATGGTATTACAGCCCTACAGATGGATATGAAATTAAAAGGTCTATCTTCTGAAGTCTTAAAAGAAGCATTAGAAAAAGCTAAAAAAGGTAGAATGCATATTATGGGTAAAATGCTGGATGTAATACCAGAACCTCGTCCAGAATTATCCGAAAATGCTCCTGCAATCATTACCATGAACATTGATCCAGAAAAGATCAGATTTGTTATTGGTCCTGGTGGTAAGATGATCAATAAGATTATTGATGAAACTGGAGCAGATATTGATATTGAAGATGACGGTCTGGTTAAAATTATGACAGAGGATCAGGAAGGTGGACAGAAAGCAAAAGAAATGATTGAGCGCCTGACTGAAGAAGTAGAAGTAGGAAAAATCTATCAGGGTAAGGTTAAGCGAATCATGAACTTTGGTGCCTTTGTAGAAATTCTGCCTAATAAAGAGGGTTTAGTTCACATTTCTAAACTAGCTGATCATCATGTAAAAGAAGTTGGAGATGTTGTATCTGTAGGAGATGAAATCCCTGTAAAAGTTATTGAAATAGATAAGCAGGATAGAATTAATTTATCACTAAAAGATGCAAAAAAAGAACTGGAAGATAAAGAGTAAGCTGAAATAACGCTGAATTATAAAATTAATGGAGATGAGTTTTAAATGATTTTAGGTAAACATGTTTCTATAGCCGGCGGCCTTGATCAAGCTTTTAAAAGAGCTGCTGCTATCGGCTGTAATTCAATGCAGATTTTTGTTAAGAATCCTCGCGGCTGGAAAATGCGCGAAGTTGATACAGCAGAAGCAGAAAAATTCAGAGTTGAAAGAAAAAAATATAAGATTAATCCAGTTGTAGTCCATGCTGCTTACCTGATCAATCTGGCATCTCCAAAAGATGAATTATGGGGAAAATCAATTTCAGCTCTTAAGTCTGAATACCAGCGCTGTGACAGACTCGGAGCTGAATACCTGATTTTTCATCCAGGCAGCCATACAGGATCCGGAATGAAAAAAGGAATTGCTAGAATTGCAGAGGCCATAAATATAATTTTAGCTGAAGTAAAATCAGAGACTATGATTCTTTTAGAAAATACTGCCGGTGCCGGGACAGGTATTGGGGCAGACTTTAATCAGCTAAAAGAAATTATTGACCGGGTCGATCATCCTGAAAGATTGGGAATTTGTATTGACAGCTGTCATGCTTTTACAGCCAGATATAATCTAAAAGAAAAAGCTGGTTTAGAAGAACTAATTAGTGATTTTAATGAGCTGATTGGACTTGATAAATTGAAAGTAATTCACCTCAATGATTCCAAATATGACTGCTGTACAAATAAAGATGAGCATGCTCATCTTGGAGAAGGAAAAATTGGTAGTGAAGCTTTTAGAAGATTAATTAATCATTCTCAATTAAAGGATAAGGTATTTATTCTGGAAACACCTCAGTTTGATAAAGATAGAGATGATGATGTTATTTTATTAAAAGAATTAAGGGAGGACTAAAGTTGTCTGCTAGTGCTGAAATGTTATTAGAAGTTGGCAAAGAAATAAAAAAAGAAATAGAGACAGCAGCTGGGAATGAGATTTTTATTAGAGCTCAATTAAATAATAAAAATATCATTGAAGATTTTGAAGTTCTGGCCAGAGGCAACAGTTATTCGGCACCTGCAGTTATTAATAATTTAATAGCTGGAGAAATGGTTATTCATAATCATCCTTCTGGAGACCTGACACCTTCTGCAGCTGATATTAGACTGGCAGCAAAAATTGCAGCCAGAGAAGTTGGTTTTGCAATTATAAATAACCAGGCAGATCAAATTTATGTTGTAGTTGAAGCAGGAACAAAAAAAGAAAAGAAGAAATTAGATAAAGAGGAAGTTTTAAGTTATTTTAAAAAAGAGGGGAAATTAGCCGGTGAATTAAAAGGTTTTTCTGAGAGAAAAGAACAGCTGCTTACAGCTGAAAAAATTATCGATTCATTTAATCAGCATCAATTTGATTTTATTGAGGCTGGTACCGGGACTGGAAAATCTTTTGCCTATTTAATACCTGCTCTTTTTTATAATGATTTAAATCAGGCAAGAATAGTGGTTTCTACAAATACAATTAATCTTCAGGAACAGCTGATTAATAAAGACTTAGTTACCCTGCAGCGGGTGCTTGATTTTGATTTTAACGCAGTTTTAGTTAAAGGGAGAAATAATTATCTCTGCCTGAGGAAATTTAAAAATTTTAAAAAGAATTTTGATAACAACGAGCTTGAGATAGACGCGAAAATATTTAACGAGCTAAATGAGTGGAAAAAGCAGACTGAAAGTGGAGAAAAAAGCGAAATTAATTTTCAGCTGAAAAATAAGGTCTGGAATCAGATTGCTGCCGAAAGTGATCTTTGTTTAAAAACATCATGTCCTTTTTATGCTAACTGCTTTTTTATGCAGGCCAGAAAGAAAATATATAAGGCGGATATTTTAATTGTTAATCACCACCTTTTATTGTCTGATGCAAGAGTAAAAGAGGATACAGGTTCTGTTGATCGAGGTATTTTACCCAATTTTAATCATTTAATTATTGATGAGGCTCATAATATTGGCGAAATTGCAACTGATCATCTGGGCTATCCGCTTTACCAGCCCCTGCTGGATAACTGGCTAAAAAGACTGAGTGGAGACAAAAAATCGTTACTGTCAGAAATTAGAGAGGACATTGCCTTTACTGTTGATTCTGATCAAAAAAGGCTGCGGGAAATTTTAGATAAAAGAATAATTCCTACAACCCAAAAAATAAGAGATTTAATTCCTCAGTATTTTAATG
>QBLP01000529.1 GCA_003070825.1 Halanaerobium sp.
AAAAAATCTTAATTAAAGTAAGTTATTTATGAATTTTTAATCGGTATCTCAATAACTACTTCAGTCCCCTGGTTAATTTTAGAATTTATTTTTAATAAATTTTTTCCATAATGAAGTTTTAATCTTTTAATTACATTTAAAATGCCCAGACTCTCTCTTTCCTCTTTTTTACTGTTCTGAGGCTCTTCATTTAATATTTTGCTTAGTTCTTCACTCTCTATACCAATTCCATTATCTCTAATCTTAATTTCTACCTTTTTTGCAAATCGTTTAATTTCTATTAAAACTCTACCTTCCGAAGCTGTATCAGCAAGTCCATGAATAATTGAATTTTCGACAATAGGCTGAATTATCATCGGAGGTATTTTAATCTGTTCTAAATCCCCATCTGTATATATCTCAAAATCCATCTGTTCCTTAAATCTTGTTTCCTGAATAGTAAGATAAGCTTTTAAAACCTCGATTTCTTTTTCTAATTCAACTAACTTACCTTTGTGATCAAGGTTATAACGCATTATTTTAGAAATTGCAATTATTAAATTCTGTGTTTCTGCCGCATTTTCAAACATTGCAGTTCTGGAGACTGTATTTAAAGTGTTAAATAAAAAATGAGGATCCATCTGCATCTGCAGATTTAAAAGTTGGGATTCTTTTAACAGCCTCTCTTTTTCTATATTATCCATTTTTTCCTGATTTAATTTATTCTCAAGTTCTGATTTTTCCTTTAATTCTTTAATATAATTTCTAATATTGTTTTTCATCAAATTGAAAGCCAGCAAATTGACATAATTACTACTATGATAAGCAAGATAAGAATTTATTAAATTCTGAGTATGACTGCTCATATAAGAATATAGTGTATCAATATCAGTAAGCTTTTGATAGGTACTCTGATTTAAAACACGACTGTTAAATAAATCTGCAGCCAATTGATCATGATAATCAAGCATATTATTTAAGTTTCTATAAAAAGTCCTGCTTTTTGGATCACGACTAATTTCATCTTTTATTTCTTTCATCAGAGCTGTTATTTCATTCCGCGAATTTTGATATAACTCTCGATTTTCTTCATTTCTCTCCTGAAAAAATAGATCAAAATGACGCGAGTTTTCGGTGATTTTAAGTGAAAGTTGATTCAGTTTAAAATTAACATCAACGTTATTTTGATAAATCTCTATTTCCC
>QBLP01000163.1 GCA_003070825.1 Halanaerobium sp.
CAATAGAAAAGTATAAAGAATATAAAAAGTCTCTAATTTTTGAAGCTGTTACAGGTAAAATAGATTTAAGAGATTACGAATTAGAAGGGGGAGAAAAACTTGCTGAGCACAATAACTCCAGCGAAACTGAAAGAAAACGCCTTTCAGCAGTTGATTAAAGAATATCTGATTTATGAGAATGGTTATGTTGAGAGTAGCAATTTAAACTATGATAAATATCATGCTTTAGATACAGAAATGTTATTTGAATTTCTGGAAACAACTCAGGAAAAAATCATGCAGGAACTAAAAAATATTTATGGACCTGAGTATAAACAGAAAATAGTTAAAAGATTAAATGAAGAATTAGCCAGGAGAAGTATGATTGATGTAATCAAACATGGTATCAAAGATTATGGCAAGAAATTGGACTTAGCATATTTTAAGCCCCCGACAGATTTTAATGAAAAATTAAATAAACTGTATAATCAGAACATCTTCTCCGTGATCGATGAATTAAATTATAAGGATAAGAAAAGAATTGATGTTGTTCTTTTTCTAAATGGTTTACCTATCATAACAATGGAGCTAAAAAATCAAGATACAGGGCAGGATTATAAGAATGCTATTTACCAATATAAAAATGATAGATCACCTAATGAAAAATTATTTAGATTTAAGCAGCGTTCAATAGTAAACTTTGCTGTTGATAAAGATGAAGTCTATATGACAACTGAACTTAATGGAAAGGATACTTTCTTTCTCCCCTTTAATAAAGGAAAAGGCAGAGGTAAATCCAAAAAAGCTGGTAACCCTGAAGTTGAGGGCAAATTAAAAACACATTATCTCTGGGAGGATATTTTCAAGAAAGATCAGCTTTTAGAGATCCTGCAGAAATTTGTCTTTATTGATGTTGAAGAAGATATTGATGAGCAGGGAGATCTACATAAAGATGAAAAGTTAATATTCCCTCGTTACCATCAGTTGGATGTAGTATCTAAAATATTGAATGATGTTAAAGATAAGAAGGCTGGCCATAAGTATCTGATTCAGCATAGTGCAGGCTCAGGTAAGACCTATTCAATCACGTGGTTAGCCCATAGATTGTCCAGTTTACATGATAGAGATAATAATCCTATCTTTAGCAGTGTGATAGTTGTTACCGACAGAGTTTCTTTAGACCAGCAGCTGCAGGAGACTATTTATCAGATAGATCATAAGCTGGGTGTAGTAGCTCCCATCAAAAAAGATTCACATCAATTAGCTGATGAATTAAATTCAGGTACCAATATTATTATCAGTACAATCCAGAAGTTTCCTTTTATCCTGGACAAGGTATCAAATACTAAAGACAAAAACTTTGCAATTGTAATTGATGAGGCACACTCTTCTACCAGTGGTAAAAATATCTTAGCTTTAAAAGAATCCTTATCCTTAGAAGAGGCAGCTGAATTGGATAGACAAGCAGAAATGAATTCTGATGATGTTGAGGATAAGATCAACAAGGAATTAATGCGGGTTCAGAGTCTGGATTCCTTGAGCTTCTTTGGTTTTACAGCTACACCTAAATCTTCGACACTAGAACTCTTTGGTTCTACTAATAAGGTAGGTAAAAGGGAGCCGTTTCATGTCTATTCAATGCGGCAGGCAATAGAAGAAGGTTTTATTTTAGATGTTTTAGAAAACTATATGACCTACAAAACTTATTATCGGGTTAATAAAAAGATTAAAGATGATCCAGAGTTTGAAAAGTCAAGAACTTCAAAAGAGATTGCCAGGTTTGTAAGCCTTCACCCTCACAACATATCACAGAAAACTGAAATAATGATTGAACATTTCCGTGATAAGACAATGCATAAAATTGGTGGAGAAGCTAAAGCAATGCTTGTTACCTCTTCTCGTCTACATGCAGTCAGATATAAGAAGTCTTTCGATAAATACATTAGAGATAAGGGCTATAAAAACCTAAAAAGTTTAGTCGCTTTTTCAGGCACAGTCAAAGATGATGGTTTTGAATATACGGAACCCAAAATGAATGACGGCATACCAGAATCTGAAACAGCTAAAGAATTTGATAAAGATGAATATCAGATCCTTTTAGTTGCTAATAAATATCAGACTGGCTTTGACCAGCCAAAACTGCACACCATGTTTGTTGACAAGCGGTTGAGAGGTGTTAATGCTGTCCAGACTTTATCCCGTTTAAATAGGACATATAAGGGAATTAAAGAGGATACATTTGTCCTTGATTTTGTCAATGAAGCTGATGATATCAAGAATGCTTTTGAACCTTATTATGATGTAACAAGACTGGATTCAGATAATATAAATCCAAATGAGATGTACACTCTTTATGATGAGATAATGAATTCCATGCTTATCAATAAAGATGATATTTATGATTTTGCTCAATGCTATTATGAGAATGACTCTACAGAAGAGATAATAGCCGCTGGAGATAATGCTCTATCTCACAGTGCAGATAGAATAAGAAATTTATCGAAAGAAGATAAATTAGAATTCAGATCTAAAATGAAACGATTTATTAACCTCTATAATCTAGTGCTGCAGGTTCATCCTATTAAAGATGCTGATCTGCACAAGATGAATATTTATTTAAGATTCCTGCTTAAAAGAATTGATATTGAGACTCCAGGTAATGTAGATATTTCTGATAAAGTTGTATTGGAATACTATCAGCTTGAGAATAAAGGTCAGCAGAGTATCGGATTAATTGGTGAAGAAGAGCTTACTGGACCATCTCTTGGCAGTGGCAGCTATCACGAGGAAGAAAAAGAGTATTTGAGTGTTATTATTGAGAGATTGAATGAAAAGTTCCAAACTGACTTCTCAGAGGCAGCTAAAGTTGCCACCGAGCAAATGACTAATAAGTTAAAGAATGATGATGACTTAAAGAAAAGAGCTCAGGCTAATAGCTTGGAAGATTTCAAGATTGCTGTTAAGAAGAAGTTTACCGACACAGTTGTTGAGTCGTATAATGAAAATACTGAGTTCTATGGTAAGATTCTTAATGATAAAGACTTTAAGGAGCAGCTGATGGAGTTGATTATTATTGATCTTTATCGGAGTTTGAATGATAACTAGCTATTATTTTGCAGGATAAAATTATTTGCCATAGAAGTAATATAATATGCTCATTAATTCAAGATTAATGCAGGAGGTTTGCTAATGGCTGATATCTATTTTGATGAAAAACACTTTTTAACATCTGATCCTAATTTAACAGAAAATGAGGATTTAAGGGAACCTCAGATTGAAGCCTATTACAAGGCATTTAATCATTTTATAAAATATAATAAAACTTCTCATGCAATTATAGTTCTTCCTACAGGTGTAGGCAAAACAGGCTTGATGGGTATTTTGCCTTACCATATTTCTGAAGGTAGAGTTTTAATTATTACGCCTGGAACCACAATTAGAGATTCTGTTGTTGACTCTTTAAATCCTAAAAACCCTGAAAACTTTTGGCTAAAAAGAAAAGTGTTTAATCAAGTTGATGAGTTACCAACTCTAATCGAATATGAGGGAGATAAAACACCTAATGAGATACTTGAAAATGCTAATATAGTGGTTTTAAATATCCATAAACTTCAAGAAAGACTTGAATCTTCACTTATAAATAGACTTAATGCCGATTTTTTCGATATGATTTTAATAGATGAAGCTCATCATTCTACAGCAGATACCTGGGTTGAGGCAACTAATTATTTTTTAGCTGAAAAGGTTGTCAAATTAACAGGCACACCTTTCAGAAGTGATGGTAAACCTATAGTTGGTGATGAAATATTTAGGTATAAATTAAGTGCTGCTATGGCAAATGGTTATGTCAAGAGTCTGGAAGATCTTGTACATATACCAGAAGAATTGCATCTAACTGTTGATAATGATTCTTCTGAAGTGTATACTGTAGAGGAAATATATGAAATGGGAATAAAAGATGAAAACTGGGTAAGCCGCTCTGTTGCATATTCTAAAGAATGTTCACAAAAAGTGGTGAATAGAAGTATAGAACAGTTGGAGGAAAAAGCTAAGTATAGTGATTTGCCACATAAAATCATAGCTGTTGCCTGTAGTATTGAACATGCTGAGCAAATTAAAGCTTTATACGAGCAGATGGAATATACAGCAACAATTATTCATAGTAAATTGAAAGAAGAAGAATTACAGATGGCATATAAAAATATTGAAAATGATAGAACACAGGTAGTTGTTAATGTTGCAATGCTTGGTGAAGGATATGATCACAAATATTTGTCTGTAGCTGCATTGTTTAGGCCCTTTAGAAGCAGATTGCCTTATGCTCAGTTTGTAGGTAGAATTTTAAGAAGAATACCAGATTCTGAAGCTCAAAGCGCTCAAGACAATGTTGGAGTTATAGTTTCTCATGAACATTTATATTTAAGAGATTTATGGAATTATTATAAAAAAGAGATTCAAGAGAGTAATACAATTCGTTTATTGGATGAATTGGAGAAATCAGAAATAGATCTTGGGTTTGAAGGTGAGTCCAATCGTGATTACTCAATTGGTAAAGCAACTGAAAAGGGTGAAGGGGAAACCATTATAGATTCTTATATCACCACAGAATTGATAGAAAAACAAAGAGAAGAGAGAGCTAAAAGGAAACAGGCCATTATAGAATTACAACTGTCTCTTATACACATCT
>QBLP01000164.1 GCA_003070825.1 Halanaerobium sp.
AAGTAAAAGAGTAAAGTTTTTAAAGCAGAGATTAAAAAACAAAAAACTCCTGCTGATAGAAAATGTAAAAGAGCATTTTCAGGGAGTAGAGGCTGTAGAAAATAATTCGCTATTTTATCTAAAATTAGTTTTGAATCAGCCTATAAATCAGCATGATTTTAAAGTATTTGCTGAGAAAAACTCTATTCTCTTACCTGATTATACAAATTTTGCAGCTGCAGCTGAAAGCAGTGAATTAATTATTTCGCCAGTTACTTTAAATCAATTCTCAATAAAACAGGGAGTTATGAGCCTGGCCAAAGTCTACTGGCAGTTTATCAGTTAAAAAATTACTTTATATTTTTAAAAAATTTGATAAAATATAATTATAGAAAGTTGATAAATTCTTTTTTAGTTTTTGTATTAGTAAAAGTTAATAAGTAGTGAGCAGTATATTTTAAATTTAATAGGGGGTTAAAAAGATGACAGAAGTTAAAATGGATGTTTTAAAGGATCTAATTCAATGTCAGGAGAGTCCCTGTGTTTCAATTTATATGTCAACTAAGGCAGTTCATAAAGGAGAATTTAAAAAGCTAGAAATTGAGTTTAAAAATCTGCTGCAGGAAGTTGAGGAGAAGTTAGAAAAAAACTGGGATTTTAAGCAGCGGGATGTTGATAAATTTTTAGATAAAGCTTATACACTTGCAGCTGACAGCAATTTCTGGCAGGAACAGAAAGAAGGCCTGGCAGTATTTATTTCACCTGATAGATTTGAACATTTTAAACTTGCTGTTGATACCTTTGATAAATCTCATGTAAGCTACAGTTTCAATCTAAAACAGTTAATTGCAGATTTAAAAGATAATCAGCAGTATTATTTACTTGCCTTAAGCCCTAATCACAGCCAGCTTTATCAGGCTGATCGCAATAATATTGAAGAAATTAGTGTTGAAGAGATGCCTGCAAGTATTAAAGACTATTTAAATTTAGATGAAGAGGCAGCTGAAAAATATCAGTCTGTTAATACAGCAGGTGCGTCATCAGTTTTTCATGGTCAGGGGGCAGCCTCTGATGATGATGACGAAGATTTAATCCATTATCTTAAAGAAATAGACCGAGTAATTAATCAGGAGTTAAAGGAATCTGACAGTTATTTAGTAGTAGCAACAGATGACAGTCTATTTAGTTTTTATAAAAATATCAATAATTATGATAATCTGCTTGCAGATAATCTGAGTGGGAATTCCAGACAGATGAACAAAAAAGAGCTTCGCGAAAAAAGCTGGCAGATTGTTGAACCCCATCTCCATGACTATTTAAATAAAGATAAGGAAAGATATCTCGAGCTTCAGGCAACTGAAAAAACTGCTGATAATTTAGAAGATATAGTGGAAGCATCTTATTACAGTAAAATTGATACCTTATTTTTAAATAAACGGGCAGAAAAAGATGGTATCTTTGTTGAAGAGGAAAATGAAATTAAAACAATGAATAACAATAAAGATTATGATCTCTATAATTTTGCTGCAGTAGAGACCCTGATTAACGGGGGAGAAGTTTACCCACTAGAAATTGATGAAATGCCTGCTGATGGTGATGTGCTTGCTATTTTTAGATACTAATTTGCAATAGTTTCATTCTATTAAAATAAAAGATTAAGCTTTTAATAAGAAGCATCAGTTACAGGTTTTCCTGGCAGCTGATGCTTTTTTTCTTCATTTTATTTACTAGTAAAATTGTTCTTAAAATTGATTAAAGTTCAAAATTATGATTAAATAGGCTTATAAAATAAATAATGGAGGGATAAATCTTGTTTAAAAAAACAGAGGAGAAGAGTAGTTTTAGATTCAAATTAAATTATAAGTTGATATTTATCATGCTGGCAATTAGTTTAATTCCAATTGCACTGCTGGGATATATAATTACTAATCAGAGCAGCCAGGCACTTAGGGAAGCAAATTTTAATCAGCTCAATTCAATCAGGATAAATAAAGCAAATCAAATTGAAAGCTTTTACAGTGATCGTAAGGGTGATGTTAATGTTTTGAGTAACACCCCGATTGTAATAGATGCTTTTAATAATTTTAATAATGCTTTTTCATCGGGTGGGACTGAAGGAGTAATGTACGATATCTACATAGAGCAGTTTGGACCCTATTTTAATACATATGCTGAGGAAAATGAATATAAAGATTTATTTTTAATTAACCTAGACGGAGATATTATCTTTTCTCAGGCCCAAAACAGTGATCTAGGACAGAATCTAATTGAAGGAGATTTAGCAGACACAAATCTTGCTAGAGCATATAAGAAGGCCCTGGAGGGGGATGTTTCTCTGGTAGACTTCCAATATTATGGACCGGTGGAGTCACCAATTCAATTTGCTGCTGCTCCTGTCTTTGAGAATGGAGAAATAATTGGAGTTACTGCTCTGCAGATTTCTTCTCAACCGATTAATAGGATAATGAGTGAGCTTTCCGGTTTAGGAGAAAGTGGAAAAACATATCTTGTTGGAGAAGATATGTTAATGCGCTCTGATTCTAGGTTTACTGATTCAAATGATATTTTAGCAGAGGAAATTGACACTAAAGCTGTTAATCAGGCTCTAGCCGGTAGTGAAGATAGTCAAATAATTAATGACTACCGGGGAATATCAGTTTTAAGTTCTTATTCCAGCCTGGATATTACAGAGTTTGACTGGGCAATTATTGCCGAAATTGATGAAGCTGAAGCTTTTAGTGAGATTACTGCGATGAATAATAATGCCATAATGATGATAGTAATTATAGCTCTGCTGGTAATTATTATTGCTTATTTTTTCTCTAAGAAAATAACAAATCCAATTTCAAAGGCAGTTGAGATGGCTGAAGAAATCTCTGCCGGTAACTTATCCGTTTCTAAGCTTAAAATTAAAAGTAACGATGAGATTGGTGATCTGGCAGACTCTTTAAATAAGATGCTGACAAATTTAAAAGTAATAATCAAAAATGTGTCGGATATAGCTTCTAATCTTGCAGCTTCAAGTCAGCAATTATCTGCTTCCGGTGAGGAAGTGGCAGCTTCTGCAGATCAGGTTGGAGATTCAATCCAACAGGTAGCTTCTGGTGCTGAGGAACAGTCAGTCCAGGTTGAAGAAGCAGGAAGTATTATTAAGCAGCTGATAAATCAGATCTCTAAGATTAATGGCATTTCTAATGCTATGAATTCACAGGCTGATGCTGTAATGAACAATATAAAAACTGGAAGTAGTTCTGTTGAGAATTCAGTTGAGCAGATAGAAAATGTAAAGGATAATTCTGCTCAGGTTGCAGATGATATTAATTATTTAGGGGAGCTTTCTACAAAGATAGGTAATATAGTACAGCTAATTAATGGAATTGCCGAACAGACTAATTTACTTGCCTTAAATGCAGCTATAGAAGCTGCCAGGGCTGGGGAAGCAGGTAGAGGGTTTTCAGTTGTAGCAGATGAAATTAGAGAATTAGCTGAAGAATCATCAACAGCAACCGAACAAATAAATTCCCTAATCAAAGAAATTCAAAGTGGTGTAGATAACGCAGTTTCTAAAATGGATAATACAGAAAAAGTTGTAGATCACAGTGTGAAAGCGATTGATCAAACTGGAAATTCTTTTACAAAAATTAATCAGGCAGCATCAGAATTACAAAACCAGATTGAAAAGATTACTAAAAAGGCAGAGCAGGTTAATCAAAATAGTAAATTCGTTGATTCTAAAATTACTGAAATTGCAGCTGTCAGTCAAGAGGCGGCCAGTAATTCAGAAGAAGTAGCCGCCGCCAGTAAAGAGCAGTCTGCGTCTACAGCAGAAATTGTTAGTGCAGCTGATCAGCTTTCCAATATGGCAGATGAGCTTACAAAAGCTATAGCTCAGTTCGATCTATAATCGCTTAGCAAGTTCAGTTCCGGCCATAAATGCTGTGGCAAAGGCAGCCTGAAGGTTATAGCCGCCGGTATCACCATCAATATCTAAGACCTCTCCGGCCGCAAAAAGATTATTGGTGATTCTAGATTCCATAGTCTGGGGATTGATTTCACTGAGGTCGATCCCTCCTTTAGTAACCATCGATCGATTAAAATCAGCTAGAGAGTTAATTTCAAATTCTAAACTAGAAAATAGGTCGATAATTTCTCTTCTTTCTTCTTTTTTTAAGTGAGCAGCGTTCTGACTACCATCTATATCTGCAATATCAAGTATTTTTTCAATCAGCCTCTGAGCCAGCGGATATTTAATCAGAAGATTAAGCAGATTTAATCTGCCCTCTCTTTCAATTTTTTTGATTAAATTATTTTCTAATTCTTCTTTAGAATAATTTAAGAGCTTTATTTTTATAATATCTCCTTTTTTCATATAACGTGAGTAATTAATTATACCGGGACCCGAAAGACCCTGGTGGGTTAAAAGCAGATCATCTTTCCAGCCTTTTAATAGCTCATTATTTCTCCAGAGAGAAATTTCTTTATCTCTGAGAGAAATTCCACTCAACATTTTAAATTTATAATTTTTAATAACCACAGGTGCCAGGGCAGGACGGGGTTCGATAATATTATGACCCAGACTGCTGGCAATCTGAAAACCATCTCCTGTTGAGCCAGTTTTTGGGAAAGATTTGCCTCCCACTGCAAGTAAAAAATAATTACTTATATAAGTTTCAGCGGCTGTTTGAACTTCAAAATATTCATCCTGATGATTAACTTTTCTTACC
>QBLP01000165.1 GCA_003070825.1 Halanaerobium sp.
ATTTTTTTCCTGAGCATATAAAGATTTTATTTCGCGTGCTACCCCCATCATTCCCAGACAGCGGGCATAATTGGGTGTTAGATCAAGTTTGAATACATAATCATCCAGCCGCTTATATTTAAGGAAACTGCCGCCTAAAGGAGCGTCATCAGCTAAAACCATAATCCCTGCAGCTCTTTCTTCCTGCAGTCCCAGCTCATCTTTAGAGCAGATCATTCCTTGAGACAGCTGACCTCTGAGCTCAACTTCTTCAATCTTCATCCCATTGGGAAGAGTTGTTCCTACTGCCGCAAAAGGAACAAGCTGACCTGCTTCCACATTGGGAGCTCCTGTCACAACCGGAATCAGCTCCTCATCTGCTGCGGTTTTTACCATACAGATCACAAGTTTATCTGCATCAGGATGTTCTTTGATCTCTTCAATTTTTGCAATAACAATATCTTCTAAACCTTCTCCTAAGTACTCTACTCCTTCAACTTCCAGTCCGGCCATTGTCAGCTTTTCTGAAAGGTCTTCCGGAGTAAAATTTATATCAATATATTTTTTTAACCAGTTATATGATATCTGCAAATTAATCATCCTTTCTTTTGATCAGTCTTTATTTACCTAAAAAGTTGCCGTATATAGTTCTTTTTAATTAATTTAAATCAAAAAACTAAATTAATTTTCTCTTATTTAAAACTGATGTAAAAAGCGCTTATCGTTTTCATACAGAACTCTGATATCATCAATTCCATATTTTAATAAGGCAAGACGATCCAGACCAACACCAAAGGCAAAGCCGCTGTAAACATCACTGTCATAACCTGACATTTCGAGCACATTAGGGTGAACCATCCCGGCACCCATAATCTCCAGCCAGCCTGTTCTGGAACATAAGGGACAGCCTTCTCCACCACAGACAATACAGGAAACATCTACCTCTGCACTCGGTTCAGTGAAAGGGAAATAGCTGGGGCGGAACCTTACATCACGGTCCTTGCCAAATAAGGCTTCTACAATTAATTCAATTGTCCCCTTTAAATCACTAAAAGAAATATCCTTATCAATTACCAGCCCCTCTGTCTGATGAAAAATCGGGGAGTGAGATGCATCTAGTTCATCAGAGCGGTATACTCTACCGGGGGCAATAATTCTCACCGGCGGCTCCTCAGCTTCCATGGTTCTGACCTGGACTGGAGAAGTGTGAGTTCTCAGTAAATAATGGTCATCGATATACAGGGTATCCTGCAGGTCGCGGGCCGGATGATGGGCCGGAATATTTAAAGCTTCAAAGTTGTAATACTCACTTTCTACCTCCGGTCCTTCTGCAATATCAAAGCCCAAACCAATAAAGATATCTTCCAGTTCTTTAGTCACCAGAGAAAGAGGGTGAGAGCGTCCTGCTTCAACCTTTGACCCCGGCAGACTGACATCAATTTTTTCAGCCTGAAAGCGCTTTTTGGCAGCCTCTTTTTCCAGTCTTTCCTTGTGTTCACCGAGCCAGCTTTCAATTTTACCCTTTAAAATATTAGCTTCTTTTCCTACAACCGGGCGCTGATCAGCATCAATTTTTCCCATTTTTGAAAAAACTGACTGAATCGCTCCCTTTTTACCTAAGTACTTAATTCTCATTTCCTCTAACTGATCAAGACTTGCAACCTCTTTTAATTCTGCTTCTGCTTCTTTTTCAATCTTTTTTAGATCATCTAGTAGATGCAAAACTAACACCTCCATATTTATTTATGTAAAAATAATTTTTACTCTCTAAAAACAAAAAATCCCGCCCTAAAGGGACGAGATACCGTGTTACCACCCTGATTATCCCACCAAATGGTGGAATCACTTTATTTGTTAACGAAAGCAATTAGCTTCCGGAAAAGCCTACTTAATTTATTCAGCCCTCAGCTCCAGAGTGAACTTCACTAAAGTAGATAATTTAACTGCTCTCAGCAGCTGCAGTTAATCTCTTTAAAAATCTTTTTTAGCTACTCTCTCCTTCTCAGCCTTTATTTATTTAATTCTTTTATGATTATACCACAGAAAGAAAATCAGCTCAACTTTCTTTTTTTAAGCTCTGAGATAGTATTTCAAAAGAAATAACTGAAGCTGCAACTGCGGCGTTTAATGACTCAATTTCTCCAGCCAGTGGTATTTTGATCTTTGCAGTAGCTTTTGCCAGCAAATTCTGATCCAGACCATTGGCCTCATTGCCGATCATCAAAATTAATTTATCCTGATACTGGTGCTCAAAATGATATTCTTCTGCCTCAATATCTGCAGCCAGCAGTTCATAGTCAGCTGCTTCAGTCTCAATTTCTGCCAGGAATTCTTTTTGACTCAATTTCTGCCGGATTGGGATAGAAAAAATTCCACCCATTGTTGCTCTAATAACTTTTTGATTGTAGATATCAACAGATCCCTTAAGAGCAATAATTCCGTCAAAACCTGCAGCAACTGCTGTCCTGATCATTGTTCCCATATTGCCGGGATCCTGAATTCTGTCCAGCAGCAGAATTTTATCAGCCTGGCTGTAAAAATCGTCTCCACTAAACACAGACTCATTGACTACAGCTAAAATTCCCTGGGGATTAACTGTTGAAGCAGTTTCTTTTAAAAGTTTTTCTTCCAGATAGACAAACTCTGCCTTTAATTTTAAATCAGCCAGTAAGTTATCATTCTCAGCTGATTTAAAAAAAGCAGGAGTGAGAAAGACCTGGTTAAAATCTGCTCCTCCTGCTAACGCAGCCTCAATAAGCCTCTTACCTTCCAGAATAAAGACACCTTCTTTGCGTCTGTTTCTGCTCCGGTAGAGCTTATTTAGATATTTTACTTTATCATTTTGAGAACTGCTGATTATTTCCATTTAATTAATTTCCTAACTGTTCTTTTGCTACATCAACTAAGTCAGCAAAAGCATCAGAATCATTAACTGCCAGATCAGCTAACATTTTACGGTCAATTTCTACCTCTGCCTGTCTTAAACCATTAATAAAACGGCTGTAAGATAGACCTTCGTTTCTAGCTGCTGCATTGATTCTGGTAATCCATAATCTTCTAAACTCTCTCTTTTTATTTCTTCTATCTCTATAAGCATAATGTAAAGACTTCATTACCGCCTGATTAGCAGGACGATATAACTTGCTGCGGGATCCAAAATATCCCTTAGCCATCTTTAAAACTTTTTTTCTACGCTTGCGCGCCTTATTTCCTCTTTTTACACGTGGCATCTTAAATGACACTCCTTCCAGTAATTTAACATTTATTATTATATATTATTTTCTTATTTTAGTTTATCCATGTAGTAACTTTTTGTAACGCTTTTGATATGACTTGCTCAATAACTTAGCTTTGCGTAAGCCTCTTTTTCTGTTTCCGGATTTCTTGGTTAAAATATGACTGTGAAATCCTTTGTGATGCTTGAGTTTACCATTAGCTGTAGTTTTAACTCGCTTAGCAATTCCTTTGTGTGTTTTTTGCTTTGGCATGATTTAACCTCCTAAGACTGTAATAATTGTGGATATTTTTAAAATAGCTGATTAAATCTATCTTAATCAGTTATTTAATTGACTACTGCTTATCACTTTCGGGAGTTAGAAACATCATCATATTTCTACCTTCCATTTTTGGCTTGCTTTCTACCTTACCAATATCTTTAGTCTGTTCGATCAGGCGATCCATCAGATCATAACCCAGTTCTTTATGCATCATTTCTCTTCCTCTAAAACGGATTCTAACTTTAACCTTATCCTTATTGTTGAGGAAACGGCGGGCCTGCTTCAACTTAACATTGAAGTCATGATCTTCAATCTTAACTCCCATCTGAACTTCCTTGACATTCATTACATTCTGATTCTTTTTGGCTTCTTTTTCTTTTTTAGCCTGTTCGTACTTATACTTTCCATAATCCATAATTCTGCATACAGGTGGATTAGCCTGTGGAGCAACTTCTACTAAGTCCAAACCCTGTTCTGCGGCACTATCCAATGCATCATTCAGCGACTTGATACCAATTTGCTCTCCTTCTTGATCGATCAGACGAACCTCTTTTGCTCTAATGCGATCATTAACTCTTAAATCATTAACGATATTTATGCACCTCCTGAGTGATATAAAAAAACGAAAACGAGTATAATAAAAAAACGAGTGGTAGAAACCACCCGTTAAATTCAATAATCAGCTAAAGATAGACTATCCCTAAAGATAAGTCTACTTTTCCCGCAGAAATTTAATAATTTAAGCGAGAAACTGATATTAACCAGTTTTTACTGGTGAGAAACAGGCGTTTCTACTTTCTTTTCCTTAATTAGTATAGCACAGGGGATTATAAGTGTCAAGAAATCTGAGAAAAAAATCTCCCCGCTCTCGAGAACGGGGAGCCTGACTCTTTAATCAATTGTATCTTCAGTATTTATTACCTTATCGTCAATTTCTTTTAGAATTTTAGCTTTAAATTCAGAGAGTTTGCTTGTTCCCAGATCGCCCTCACGTCTGTCGCGGACAGAAACTGTTCCCTCTTCTTCCTCACGTCCACCAACAATTAACATATAGGGTACCTGTTCAACCTGAGCTTCTCGAATTTTATAGCCTACTTTTTCCTGGTGTCCATCAACTTCGACTCTAATATCATCCTTTTCTAATTCCGCTTTTACCTTAAAAGCATAATCAAGCTGATCATCAGAAATAGGAATGATCTTAGTCTGTACTGG
>QBLP01000166.1 GCA_003070825.1 Halanaerobium sp.
CTGAATATTCTGTAGATAGTATATGTTCTCAATAACTTAAATTTGACAATGCTTAAATATTTTTATGCAATGCTAGTGATATTATCCCGAAACATTACTGCTGGAAATACCATCAGGTGTTACAGTTACTATATAATCTTTATTATTTTTATTTTTTGTAAGGGTCATTGTATAAGAATCAGCACCACTAGATTCAACAGTCCAACCAGTTGGTAAAGCAGAATCAATATATTCATCCACAGTACCTGAGAGACCTGTTGAAGTATCAAATTCTGAATAATTACTAATTTCAGCATAATACATTTCTTGTGCTGATCTTAAAGTTCCAGCATAAGATTCAACTTCTGCTAACTCAGCCTTATCACTTACTCCACCCAATCTTGGAATAGCAATTGCTGCTAAAATACCTAAAACAGCGATAACAACTAAAAGCTCAATCAAAGTAAAGCCTTCCTCGTGTTTGAATAAATTTCTAATTTTTTGCATTTTACTCTCTCCTTTCAATTTTTAAAACTTTAACTAATTATACCATATTTATGATAATCTGTCGATAAAGATTATCAATTAAAACTGCTGAAACATATCGAACATTGGAGTAACGATAGAAATTGCAACGAATCCAACCATTACGGCTAAGAGCACAATCATTACCGGCTCAATCAGAGAAATTGCGCCATCGACTGCTGCCTCAACCTGTCTGTCATAAAATCTTGATACCTTATTCAGCATATCTCCTACTGCTCCAGTCTCCTCACCTACGCTCAACATATGCACCAGCATCGGTGGATATTCTCCACTTTCTTTAAGTGGTTCAGAAAGAGTACTCCCCTCTCTTACTTTAATCCTTGCATCTGTTAAGATATCAGAAAAAACCTTATTGCCCACTACATCCTCAACAATTGTTAATGATGATAGTAAATCAACTCCACTGTCAAGTAGAATAGCCAGCGTACTGGAAAAACGAGAAACATAAACTTTACGCATCATTGGACCTAAAACGGGTAATTTTAAAATCAGCCGATCCATCCTCTCCTTTCCCTTTGGAGTCTTGCTGTAGCGTGAAACTAAAAATACAGCAAGTAAAGCTGCCAGCAGGAGCATCCACCAGTAGGCCTGCATAAAAGTACTTAAGCCTAAAAGCATTCTAGTTGCCAGCGGCAATTCTGTACCAAAATCAGCAAACATACCAACAAACTGCGGAACAACCTGTAAAACTAAGAAAATAACAACTGCGATTCCGACAAGTAAAATAACCAGAGGATAATACATCGCCGACTTAACCATACTGTTCAGTTCATCCTGACGGTCAAAGTGATCGGCCAGTTTATTTAAAATAGTATCCAGCACACCACCACTTTCACCGGCTCTCACTAACTGTATATATAATTCTGGAAATACCTTTGGGTGTTTAGCAAAGGCATCTGCCAGAGAAATACCAGTTTCCACATCTTCCTGAACTTTGCGAATCACTTCTTTTAAATGAGAATGCTCTGTCTGTTTGGCCAGAATATCAAGGGCATCAACTAAAGAAATTCCCGCATCAATCATCGCAGCAAACTGCTGACTGAAAATTGCAAGGTCCTTTAATTTAACCCTCTTTTTAAGATTAAAGATTTCTCCCACATCACGGGAAGCCTTCTTTTCTTTAATTTCAGTTACATAAAAGCCCTGAGATCTGAGCTGGCTGGCAATAGTGGATTTATCTTCAGCCTCAATGGTTCCTTTTACAGTTTCTCCACCTTTATTTTTAGCTGTGTATTCAAACTGTGCTGCCATCTTACTCGACCTCCTTAGGCCCTGCCGCTAATTTTTTTCTTGATATAATCAGGATCATTTGACCTTCTTAGAGCCTCTTCGTATTCAATTAATCCCTTCTGGTATAAATCAACCAGATAATTATCCATTACGACCATTCCATATTTAGCACCGGTCTGCATGGCAGATACAATCTGATGAGTTTTTCCTTCCCGAATAATATTTTTGACAGCGGC
The DNA here is from genome assembly GCA_003070825.1 of Halanaerobium sp. GTDB lineage: Bacteria > Bacillota > Halanaerobiia > Halanaerobiales > Halanaerobiaceae > Halanaerobium. The sequence goes on from QBLP01000166.1 coordinate 1,992, forward strand.
TGTAGCGATTAAAATCTCTAAGGCTGCCACCCGTGAGCTTCCATCTGCTCGCGGCAGAAGCTGCTGGGAGATAACTCCATTTAAGGAAGAAGCCAGCTGAATTCTAACCTGCTGCTGCTGGTGAGCCGGAAAAACATCAATAATTCTCTCGACTGTACTCGGTGCATCATTGGTATGCAGAGTTGCAAATACCAGGTGCCCTGTCTCTGAAGCCTCAAGGGCAATAGAAATAGTTTCTAAATCTCTCATCTCACCTACAAGGATGACATCCGGGTCCTGTCTTAAGGAAGCCCGTAAGCCGTTGGCAAAATTGTTGGTATCTGAACCAATTTCCCGCTGATGGACTATACACTTTTTGTGGGAGTGCAGGTACTCAATTGGATCTTCTAAAGTAATAATATGGGAGTGCCTGTTCTCATTAACCACATTGATCATCGAAGCTAAAGTTGTTGACTTACCACTACCGGTTGGTCCGGTACAGAGCACAAGTCCGTTGCGCTGCATGGAAAGCCTTTTTAAAACATCGGGTAAACCTAAGCCCTCAATTGTTGGAATCTCATCCGGGATAATTCTTAAAGCGATACTTATTGAACCCCGCTGATGGTAGGCATTAACCCGAAAACGGCAGTAACCCGGCAGACTGTAGGAAAAGTCAACCTCACCGTCTTTTTGAAAAATATCCCACTGCTCCTCATTCATCAAATCTCTGGCAATAGCATCTAACTGGTCCAGTTCTAAAGGAGCAGGAAAATCATCACGAACCTGCAGGTCTCCATTATAGCGGATAATTGGTTTTTTCTTGGCAGTTAAATGTAGATCAGAAATTGCTGGATTATCAGAAATTTCCTTCATCAGTTCAATAACATCCACAGGCAAAACCTCCATTCTCAATCAAATTTTTAATGAATTACACTCACCAGTTCTTTGTAGCTTGTAACACCCTGGCGGAGTTTGTCCTTGCCGTCTTCTAAAAGTCCCTTCATTCCATTTTCTCTGGCATAGCGTTTAAGTTCCGGTTCATTAACTCCTTCGGCAATCATTTCTTCCAGTTTAGCATCTATCTCCAGAATTTCGTGGATAGCAATTCTACCCTTATAACCATCTGTACAGCTCTCGCATTTTTCTCCCGAAGGACGGTAGAGTACTTCCGCGTTGTTATTATTTAAAAACTTCCTCTCTTCTGCCCCCGGCGGATAGGACTCTTTACAGCCATTACATAACCTTCTGACCAGCCGCTGAGCGATAACTCCAATCACTGTCGAAGCAACAAGGTAACCGGGAATCCCCATATCCATCAGCCTGGTGATTGCACTGACTGCGTCATTGGTGTGTAAGGTGCTCAAAACCAGGTGACCGGTTAGAGCAGCTCTGATAGCAATTTCTGCAGTCTCCTCATCTCTAATCTCACCAACCATTACTATATCCGGATCCTGTCTTAAAATAGATCGCAGAGTATTCGCAAAAGTCAGACCGACCTGTTTATTGGCATGAACCTGGTTGATTCCATTTAACTGGTATTCCACCGGGTCCTCAATGGTTACAATATTTTTAGTCGGAGATTTGATCTCATTTAAAGCTGCAAATAAAGTGGTTGATTTACCACTACCGGTAGGACCGGTTGCTAAAAGGATTCCATAAGGTTTTTTGATCAGCCTGTTAAATCTTTCCTTATTTTCTTCACTAAAGCCGAGCTTATTAATATTTAAGAGGCTGTCATCACGGTTTAAAAGTCTGATAACCACCTTTTCTCCATAAATTGTGGGCAGTGTTGAGACCCGCATATCAATCTGCATTCCCTTAAAACTCATCTGGATTCTACCATCCTGAGGTATTCTCCGCTTTGTGATATCGAGATCGGCAATAATTTTCAAACGGGATATTAAAGCAGCCTGGGAGTGTTTGGGAATAGTAAGTTCCTCATGTAAGACCCCATCCACCCGGTAGCGGACTCTAACACTACCTTTAAGCGGCTCGATATGGATATCACTGGCCTTGGTCTGGATGGCCTGGGTAATAATCAGGTTGGTCAGGCGGACAATCGGCGCATCTTCCACCATCTGCCGCAGCTGGTCAAGTTCAGGCTCATCATTCATTCCGTACTGGTCCAGACTTTCAAAAATCTCAGATGTATCTGTATCTACCAGAGAATAAACCTGGTTAATTGCATTTATAATTTCCGAATGGGTTGCAATTGCAACTTCAACCTTCATCCCGGAGTTAATTTCTATATTTTCAATCGCTACTAAATCAGTAGGGTCTTCCATCGCCACTTTTAAAATATCTTCCTCTATTTCAAAGGGGACTGCATTGTGACGGCGGGCTAAGTTTTCGGAAACAAATTGAGAAAGATGGGCATTTAATAAATAATTAGAGAGGTTAACTTTGGGAATTCCCAGCTGATATTCCAAAACTTCGATCAGCTCTTCTTCTGTAACATAACCTAATTTTTTTAAAACCTCCCCCAGTCTCTCACTTCTCTCCCCCTGTTCCTTAATTGCCGAGCGCAGTTCCTCTTCTGTAACATAGCCAAATTCTAATAAAAGATCACCAATTTTCTTTTTGCTTTTAGTCCTCATAATTTTCTCCTTAATTACAGTAATTATTACTCTATCAGCAAATTTTGTTCTATTTTGTCGAATTTTTAGTTAAATTACTCTTATTACTTAAAATTCTACGTTAGATGTATATT
>QBLP01000167.1 GCA_003070825.1 Halanaerobium sp.
ATATCCAAATTTGCGCAAAAAAAGAAATCCGACAGATAACTGTCGGAATGAATTAAAGTTATTCAATTTAGTGAAAAGTTATTTAGCAATTTTTTCTTTAAAAAACACTAACTAATTAATCTTTTTACAGGAATCTCTCTCAATTATATTTGCGGGAACAATCGTATGCTGATATTTATTGATCTGACCATTTATTACGCCAATTAATAACTCTGTTGCCTTATTTCCCAAAAGATATATGTTTATATCGACAGTAGTTAGAGGTGGTGAAACAATCTTTGACATTGGGTTATTATTAAATCCAACTATTGAAATATCATCTGGAATTTTAAGATTCATATCATTCATAGCCTGCATTATTGTATAAGCCATAGTATCACTAATTCCATAAAAAGCAGTCACTTCAGGATTATTTTTAATAACTTTTTGAGCAATCTCATAAATACTGTGGTGTTCAATTTTGTCAGATTGAATAATCAAATCCTTATTTACTTTAAGCTTGTTTTTAGAAAAAGCATTTTTATATCCCTGCAGTCGGTCTTCATTCATAATATAATTTTTATTCCCCATAATCATGGCTATATTTTGATGACCATTTTTAATTAAATAATCAACAACCTTTTCACTGGCATTTATATTATCATTATTTACCCAGTAATATTTTTCTTCTGCTTCAGGTCTGCCGACAATCACAAATGGAAAATCAATTTTTGTTAATTCATCTATTAGTTCATCTTCTTTTTTTGATCTTAATAATAAAACACCATCAATCTGTTTACCTTTAACCGCATTTAAAACTGTCTTTTTTTCCTCATCTTCACTATTACTGGTAAGTAATAGCAGGTTAAAGCCTTTAGAATGAGCCAGCACTCCAATCCCCCGTAAAATCTCAGAATAAAAAGGATCAGCAAAGGCTTCCTCTGTTGAATAAGGAATCACCAGTCCCAGATTATGTGATCTCTGTTTTACCAGATTGCGGGCATTTATATTGGGATGGTATCCGATTTCATCCATTATTTTTCTAACCTTAACTTTGGTCTCTTCGCTAATTCTTGAACTGTCATTTATAACTCGAGAAACTGTTGACGGAGCTACACCAGCCTTTTTAGCCACATCTTTTAAAGTAGACATATTGATCAATCCTTATAGTTTAGTTGAGATTAAGTTAAATCTCTATGAATATTATATAACAATTTTACTCAGATTTAAATCTAATAAACAATAAATATAAACTTGAGTTACTTCTCTATATAATTATCCTTTTACTCCACCTAAAGTTAGTCCTCCAACTAAGAACCTTGATAACAGTAAGAAAATAGCCATCACTGGAAGCATAATCAATACTGAAGCTGCAGCAAATTCTGCCCAGGCTGTATTAAACTGTCCGGCAAGATTTGTTAAACCAACAGGTAATGTATATAAGCTGTTATCAGTCATTACAACTCGGGCAACCATATATTCATTCCAGGCTGTCATAAAAGAAAATAAAGCTGTAATTACCAGTGCCGGTTTGGCAAGCGGTAGAATGATTTTATAAAAAGCCTGAAACTGATTTAAGCCATCAACAAGTGCTGCTTCTTCAAGACTTTCTGGAATTGTATCATAATAACCCTTCATCTGCCAGACACAAAGGGGTAAAGCAGTTGAAGAATACATTATTATTAAGCCGATATGTGCTTTAGCCATTCCAAGGAAAGGAACTACAATTGTCTGCTGAGTTAAACCAAATTGAGATAATAAGATATACATCGGCAGCAGAAGCATTGTGGCCGGAAACATCTGAGTTAATAAGAAAAATGTTAATCCAGATTTGCGCCCTGGAAATCTTTTACGCGAAAAAACATAACCCGCTGTTGAAGCAAGTGAAACACCAATTATTACGGTGAAAAAAGTAACCAGAAGCGAATTCCTAAGCCAGACTAAAAAACCTTTGTCAAAAATTAAAGTTTTATAAGCATCAAATGTTGCATTATCAGGAATAATAGCCAGACTAGTTGAGTGAAGAGAATCATTTGGTCTTAAAGATGTACCAAAAACTCTTAAAGCTGGGTAAACAGCTATAATTACAGAAATAATTAAAATAATGTGGAAAAGTATTTTTTTCCATTTACTATCTTTTTTAACTGACATTTAATAACCTCCTTTTAGTCCTCATTAATATAGTCAATAAAGCTAATTGCCCAGACCAGTAAAATCACAAAAATAATTATTGAAAATGCTGCTGCATAACCATAGCGGTAAAATTCGAATGCAGAACGATAAACATGAGTAACCAAAATATCTATTTTGTTGGTTAGAGTATTTTGAGTTAAAAGATAAATCACTCTTAAATTATTAAATGTCCAGACAACACCTAAAATAACAGCCGGAAGCATTACCGGCTTCAATAACGGCAGTGTAATATGTTTAATCTGCTGCCAGCTGCTGGCTCCATCAATTTCTGCAGCCTCATAAAAATTAGGGTCAATACTCTGCAGACCACCTAAGGCAATCATCATCATAAAAGGAATCCCCAACCAGATATTTACAATTAAAGCTGCACTAAAACCTGTACTGGCCTGACTTAACCAGGCAACTCCAGGGACACCAATTTTTCTTAAGAGTAAGTTTACTGCACCATAGCGGAAATTAAACATTCCCTTCCAAATTAAAACAACAATATACTGCGGAATCGCCCAGGGTATAACTAATAAGGTTCTATAAATAGATTTAAACATTAAATCTCGATCTAGTATAATAGCATAAAAAATTCCAAAAGTTACATGAGCCACAACATTAATAACTGTCCAGGCCACTGTTCTTGCTAAAATAATCCAAAAAGAGCTTTCTGTAATGATTTTGATAAAATTATCAATTCCAATATAAGTTAGTTTATCACTCTGAATAAACTGCCTCATATTATACATATTAAGATTAGAAAAAGCTAATCTAAAATTATAAAAAAACGGATAGATCACTACAAATAATACTACAATAAATGCTGGTAAAAGCATCAAATAAGAAAATTTATGTTCTCTCCAAAAATCTTTAAGCGAAAAATTTGATAAGGCTGATGTAAACCTTAAGTTTTCACCAGGTTGACTCATTTAATTACCTCCCTTTTCATAAAGAAAAAGAGGGGTTTAACCCCTCTTTTTAATTTTAAATTAAGATCTTTACTGCATACTCTTGATGTTTTGTTCAGCCTGCTGCTGCATCTGTTCTGCAGCTTTTTCTGGTGCCAAACTTCCACTCATAACACTCTGCAGAGCTGGTCTAACTGCATCCCAGATACCTCTCATTTCAGGTACTACAGGCATTGCTCTACCATATCTAAGCTGTTCGGCAGAACCTCTCATGATTGGATCATTCTGAATCTGAGGTAATCCATAAGCCTGATCATTACTTGGCAGAAAGTTATTATTTACATAAAGTTCCTGAGCTGCAATACTAGTCATAAAGTCAATAAATTTAATCGCAGCAATTTGTTTTTGTTCAGCTAAGCCAGACATCATAATAAATCCTTTACCACTTGTCATTGGCTGACCATATTTACCAGTTTTTTCGAACTTAGGAATTGGAGCAACACCTAAATCAATATTTTCGGCATTTTTATAGCCTTCAATTGACCAGTCACCATTTATAATAAAGGCGACATTACCTTCTTTAAACAGGCTGTCCATTAAGTTATAGTCAGCTTCTTTGGGTACAATTTGATGCTTAAACTTAAGATCATGAACAAACTGCAGTGAATCAACAGTAGCTTCTGTATTTAGAGTTGGGTTATATTCTTCATCAAAAACCCAGCCGCCAAAACCACCGTGGAAAGCAGCCCACCAGAATGGCTCATTTAAGTTATAAGCTAAACCGTACATATCCATCAGGTCATCTCCATCTTTATCAACTGTATGCTTTTTAGCAACTTCAATTAATTCATCCCATGTTTTTGGTGCTTCATCTACAATATTTTTATTATACATCAGCATTAGGTGATTACCCATAGTTACTGGAACACCATAAATTTTTCCATGTAAGCTCATACCAGGCAGAGCGGCTTTGATATATTTATCTTTCATATCCTGACTCATCAGCTCATCTAATGGCTGAGCAAGTCCCATAATAGAGAATGGACCAATATGATCAAACGGACTTAATACTAAATCTGGTCCCTGGCCACCCATATAAGCAGTTTGAGTGTTCTGCCTTAAATCCTCAACACTACCTGCATGTGTTCTTTCTACCGTAACATTTGGATATTTGTTCTCAAACTTTTCAATTAGTGGATCTAAAATCTCAGTATCGATTCTTTCTTCGTCAGCTTCCCAGAGCTTAAGGGTTACTTCTTCAGTAATTTCTTTTTTGTCCAGATCCTGCTGAGCAGCAGCACCTACAGAAAAGATAAGGGATAAAGCTAAAACAAAGATTGAAACTGTGATAATTGACTTTCTCATTAAAAATTCCTCCTTTTAATTTGTTGTGACTTAGCTTAATTCTATGGTAATTTTATTTATAACAACTGGAACTTTAAATTCCAGTGTGTTATCAGAGTAAGAAAACTCACTTAATTCATTACCATCAACATAAATTGTTTGAGGATCCTTATTTAAATTATTGAAAACCAACTTATAATCTTTAAATTCCTGCTGATAGTTTTCTTCTTTTC
>QBLP01000019.1 GCA_003070825.1 Halanaerobium sp.
GCATATAATTTATTAGCAGAAGATAATTTAATTTATAAAAAAGTAGGTAGTGGAAGTTTTGTTGCTCCAACTCAAAAAGTTATAAGACCTGAAACAGGTGAAAACATGCTGGAACATGGGCAGATTAAATTATCTGAGAATATTAATTTAGCAAGTGCTGCTCCCAGCAAAGAATTATTTCCCGTTGAAGATTTTAAATATGCGATTAATCAGGTTTTGGAAAGAGACCAGGGAGAAGCTTTTAGTTATCAAAAAAGCCAGGGGTTTTTACCTTTAAGGAAATCTATTCAAAAATATTTTATGAATAATGGAATAAATTCTTCTTTAAAACAAATTCAGGTAGTATCTGGAGCTCAGCAGGCAATTGATATTTTAAGTAAGATATTATTAGATTTTGGTGAAAAAATTGTTGTTGAAGATCCTACTTATTTTGGAGCACTTCAGGCTTTTAATTCCAGGAAAGCAGATATAATAACAGTTAAGATGCAGGCTGATGGAGCAGATTTAGCAGAGTTAGAAACTCATCTTAAAGAAAAGCAAATTAAATTTTTCTTTACCATGCAGAACTTCCAAAATCCAACTGGTGTCAACTGGAGTTTTGAAAAGCAGCAGCAGCTTTTGAAATTAGCAGAAGAATATGATTTTTATATTATTGAGGACGATATTCTTTCTGATTTGTATTATAATGAAAGTAGAGTAAAAACATTAAAAGAATCTGATGAAAAAGATCGAGTAATCTATATTAAAAGTTTTTCAAAGGTGTTTATGCCTGGATTAAGATTGGCCTTCATAATTTTACCAGATAAGCTGCTGCCGGAATTGTTGGAAGCTAAATATGCTACTGATATTTCAAGTGGAGGCTTAACCCAACGGGCTTTTGATTTCTATTTGCGGGAAGGTCTGCTAGATAAACATATAGATCTGCAGCGAAAACTATTTAGAAAGAAGTATAATTTAATGACTGCTGAAATTAAAAGTGAGCTTCCTGCAGAAATTAAAGTTGTTTATGAGTCAAAAGGAGGTCTCTACTTATGGTTAAAGCTGCCAGCAAATGTTGATGCTAAAGAACTTTATCAAGCTGCAGTTAGTATAGGTTTAGTTTTTTCACCTGGTTATTTATTTTCTTTAAATAATATTTTTTCTAATTATATTCGCTTAAGTTTTGCAGCTGTAAATGAAGATGAGATTAGAAAAGGGATTAAATTATTTAAAAAAATATATTATGAGTATTTAGGTAAAGAAATAGATCAGGAATACAGTCCATTACTATAAAAATGATATAAGATGCTGGTTATTTCCAATTTTTTTAAGGATAAGATATTTGTTTATGCTTGACATTAAAAATACCATCTGTTAAGATGAAGTTGTAAAATCAAAAATTAAATTTGTACCTCATATAATAGTGAGAATATGGCTCACAAGTCTCTACCGAACACCGTAAATTGTTCGACTATGAGGGAAGTGTACCTAGGTTTCCGCAGTATAAGTAGGGGTAGTTTATATTTTTTAACCTACATAAAGTTTGGCTTAAATACTGGCTGGTCCGAGCGGTACAGATATTGATATATCACACCGAAGGGATAAAAGCCCAGGCGGGGAGGTTCTACTCATTGAATGTAGAGTCTTCCTACCTGGGCTATTTTTATTTGTTCAGATAATTTGCTTGATTTGAGGTTAGAAATTTGAATCTTTGAGTATACGATAATCCAGTTTAAAACTGGAAATATAAAAGTGGGAGTGGATAGAATGAACATTCTTCTCATCGGAAGTGGTGGAAGAGAAAATGCACTCGCCTGGAAATTAGCACAGAGCAGTAGAGTAAAAGAGTTATATATAGCAGCAGGTAATCCAGGTACTGCAGAATATGGAGAAAATCTTGAATTTGACGAAAGTAATCAGGAAGCACTATTAGAATTTGCTTTAAAAGAAAAGATTGATATTACAGTAGTTGGACCGGAGGCACCGCTGGCAGCAGGAATTGTTGATTTATTTGAAGAACACGATTTAAAAGTTTTTGGACCTAAAAAAGCAGCAGCACAGCTGGAAAGCTCAAAGGCTTTTTCTAAAAAGCTGATGGAAAAATACAGTATTCCTACAGCTGAGTACAGGAGTTTTACCAGTGCAGATGAGGCAAAAGCCTATATTAAAGAAAAAGGTGCACCAATTGTAGTTAAGGCATCCGGCCTGGCAGCAGGTAAAGGTGTTATTGTAGCTCAGACAGAAGCAGAAGCAGTTAAAGCAGTTGAGACAATAATGCTCAATGATAAATTTGGAGAAGCCGGGGAAAAAGTTGTTATAGAAGAATTTTTAGAAGGTGAAGAAGCAACAATACTTGCTTTTTGTGATGGTAAGACAGTAGTTCCGATGATTCCTTCTCAGGATCATAAACCTGCCTATGATGGAGGTAAAGGTCCAAACACAGGTGGGATGGGAGCTTATGCACCAGCACCTGTAGTTACAGAAGAAATTATGGAAGACTTTAAAAAAGAAATCATGGAACCGACTTTAAAAGCTCTGCAGAGTGAAGGACTGGATTTTAAAGGTATTATTTATTTTGGTCTGATGATAAAAAATTCTCGGGCAAAAGTTTTAGAATATAATGTTCGTTTTGGTGACCCGGAAGCACAGGTTGTACTGCCGCTTTTAGAAACAGATCTGGTAGATATTATGGAGTCTGTATTAAAAGAAGATCTTGATAAAATTGAAATAAAGTGGAAAGACAAAAAGGCACTCTGTGTGGTAATGGCTTCAGGTGGTTATCCTGTTAATTACGAAAAAGGTAAAGAAATCACCGGAATTAAGGAAGCAGCGGCTGCTCAGGATATAATTGTCTTTCAGGCTGGCACTCGGCTGGAAGGAAATAAACTTCTGACTGATGGAGGTAGAGTTCTGGCAGTTACAGCTTTAGGAGATAGTTTTCAGGAAGTTATAGATAAGGCCTATCAGGGTGTAGAAAAAATTCATTTTGAAGATTTTCAGATTAGAAAGGATATTGGACATAAAGCACTGAAAAAATAAATTTAACCGGGAGGTTATAATTTGAAGTTTAAAGATAAAACCAGACAAAAAATTGGTATTATCGGTGGTGGTCAGCTGGGTAAGATGATGATTTTAGAGGCTAAGAAAATGGGCTTTTATGTTACAATTTTAGATCCCACAAAAAAATGTCCGGCCCACAGTATTGCTGATCAGCATCTGGTTGCTGATTTTGATGACAGAGAGGCAATTAGAAAACTCGCAGAACAGTCTGATCTAATAACCTATGAGTTTGAACACATAGGGGTTGAACCTTTAAAAGAACTGGAAGCTGAAGGCTATAAGATTTATCCGACTGCCCGCAGCTTAGAGATTATTCAAAATAAATATCATCAAAAAAATGTTTTAAAACAGGATCAGATAGCTGTGCCCGATTTTGTAAAAGTAAAAAATCCAGCTGAGATTAGAGAAGCTGCAGAAAAGTTTGGCTATCCGCTGATGTTAAAAAGCTGTACCGGTGGTTATGATGGTAAGGGAAATGCTTTAATTAAAAATCAGGCAGAGGTGGAAATTGCTTTTCAGGAACTGGGAGCAGGAAAAACTCCCCTGATGGCAGAAAAATATATTCCTTTTAAAAAGGAAATTTCTATTATTGCTGCCCGCGGTTTAACTGGAGAGATGAAAGTTTACCCGGCTGGAGAAAATGACCACCAGGATAATATATTATATGAAACAAAGGTGCCGGCAGAAATTTCAGCTGAGCTGGAAGATGAAGCGGAAGAATTTGCCAGAGAGGTGCTCAAAGTTTTTGAAGGCATCGGAATTTTCTGTGTAGAAATGTTTGTCACAGAAGATAATCAGCTGCTGGTTAATGAAATTGCCCCCCGCCCCCACAACTCAGGTCACTATACAATTGAAGGCTGTGTGACTTCTCAGTTTGAACAGCATGTTAGAGCGATCACGGCTCTGCCGTTGGGAGATACAACTTTAGTTCGACCAGCAGTTATGCGAAATATTTTGGGTAGTGGGAAAGAAGGAAAAGCAGAAGTAGTTGGATTAGATTCAGCTTTGGCAGTAGAAGGAGTCAAAGTACATATTTATCAGAAGACTATTTCCAGACCCGGCCGCAAAATGGGCCATCTAACTGTGACAGCAGATAGTTTAGATCAAGCTTCTGAGCTTGCTCTAGAAGCCAGCCGGTTAATTGAAATTAAAGGAGAAAAAAATTAGGAGGTAAAATTTATGAAGCCTAGAGTAGGAGTTATTATGGGCAGTGATTCAGATCTGCCGATAATGAAAGAGGCAGCAGAAATTTTAGATCAATTTGAGGTTAAATATGAGCTAACAGTTGTTTCAGCTCATCGAACACCAAAAAGATTATATAATTATGCGGAAACTGCAGAAGAAAAAGGCTTAGATGTGATCATCGCTGGAGCCGGAGGAGCAGCTCACCTACCGGGAATGGTAGCAGCTGTAACAACAGTTCCAGTCATTGGAGTTCCGGTTAAAACTTCAAAATTAAGCGGACTTGATTCACTTTATTCTATAGTCCAGATGCCGCCTGGAGTTCCAGTAGCCACTGTAGCAATCAATGGAGCTAAAAATGCTGCCTTACTGGCAGTGCAGATTTTAGCCCGCAGTGACGAAGAATTAAACAAAAGGCAGAAAGAATACAGAAAAGAAATGAAAACCAAAGTATTAAAAACAGCAGATAAATTGGAAGAGCAGGGATATGAAAAATACCTTGAGAGGAGCAAAAAATTTGCAGACTAGAGATATTTTTGCCAATATAAGTCCCCTTGATCATCGTTATTCAAGGCGGAAAAAGAATTTTGATCAGATTGGGAAATACCTTTCGGAAAATGCAACAATTGCCTTCCAGGCTGAGGTGGAGCTTGCTTTAGTTAAGGTTCTTGCTAAAAGAGGTATGGCGCCAGAAAAGGCTCCAGCGGAAGTTAAAAAGGCAATTAGTGAATTGACTACAGAAGAGGTTTATCAAGAGGAAGCAAAGACCAAACATAATATTAGAGCTTTAGTTAATTGTATTCAAAACAAAGTAAGTAAAGAAACCCGCCCCTATATTCACTTTACAGCTACTTCTTATGATATTGTAGATACAGCAAACTCACTCCGCTATCAGAAGGCAGCCCAGGAATTAATCATACCTAAATTAAAAGAATTACACAAAAGCTGGGCAGAGATTGCTCTCAGAGAAAAAGACAGAGTTCAGATCGGGAGAACCCACGGTCAGCATGCAGTACCGGTGACCTTTGGCTTTACTATTGCTGAATATGTGGCCCGCCTGGGAGAAAGAATTGAAGAAGTTGAAGCAAAAGCATCTAAACTGGTTGGTAAATTTGCCGGAGCGGTCGGTGCTTACAATGCCAGCGGTATCTTTTTTGAAGATCCGGAAGAGTTTGAAAGAGAAGTTTTAACAGAGCTCGGTTTAAAACCGGGTGAGCATTCAACTCAGATTGTGCAGGCTGAACCGATGACAGACTTTATTCATTCTCTGGTCTCAACTTTCAGTGTTCTGGCAGCCTTTGCTGACGATATGCGCCATCTGCAGCGTTCTGAAATTGCAGAAATTGGTGAGCATTTTGGCAAAGACCAGGTTGGATCTTCAACGATGCCCCACAAAAGGAACCCGATTAATTATGAAAATGTTAAGAGCTTGTGGAAGGCCTTTATGCCTCAGATGACAACAGTTTATATGGATCAGCTTTCTGAACATCAGCGTGATCTAACAAATTCAGCATCTTCCCGTTTTATTCCTGAATTAATTACTGCCCTCCTTTCAGCAGCAGCTCGTTTGACCAGAGTCAGCTCTAAAATGGCAGTTGACCAGGAGAATATTAAAAAGAATTTTGAACAGAATAAGAAGATGATTGTGGCCGAGCCCTTATATATTCTTTTAGCAGCAGCCGGTCATCCAGATGCTCATGAGGCAGTACGCAAACTGACCTTGAAAGCCCAGAAGACAGATCTTTCTTTAAGAGAACTGGTTGATCAGAGTCAGGAACTGCAGGGTTATTGGGATAAATTTACTGAGAAGCAGAAAGAATTAATTTTAAAACCTGAAAATTATACAGGGATAGCAGCAGAGAAAACTGAAAAAATAATTAAGAACTGGCAGCAGAAATTTGACTATGATCTCAAAACGGAGGTTTTATAAAAGATGGAAAAAAGGGAAATGATATATGAAGGTAAAGCCAAGCAAATTTTTAAGACTGATAAAGATGATCAGGTGATTGTTCACTTTAAAGATGATGCAACCGCTTTTGATGGTCAGAAAAAAGGTCAGATTGCAGAAAAAGGCAAGATAAATAACAAGATTAGCAATTTCTTTTTTAAACTACTTGAAGAAAAAGGGATTAAGACTCATTTGATAGAAGAACTAAATGAGCGTGATTCACTGGTTAAAAAGGTGGATATTATTCCTCTGGAAGTTGTAATGCGTAATGTAGCTGCTGGTAGTCTGGCCAAAAGAATTGGTATGGAAGAAGGAGAACCACTTAAACAGCCGGTAATTGAGTTTTACTATAAAGATGATGACCTGGGAGATCCTTTAATCAATGTTTCTCACATTGAGCTTTTGGGACTGGCAGGCAGAGAAGAATTAGAAAGATTAATTGCACTCGGTCATAAGATTAATGATATTTTAGTTAAATTTTTAAAAGAGCGAAATGTAGATCTGGTGGACTTTAAACTGGAATTCGGGAAAACTGCTGAAGGAGAAATCATCCTTGCTGATGAGATTACACCTGATACCTGCCGCTTCTGGGACAGTGAAACTAAAGAAAAACTGGATAAAGATCGCTTCCGTCGTGATCTTGGTGATGTAGAAGAGGCCTATCATGAAATGTATAAACGAATAACCGGCCAGGACTGGAAATAAGTTTAAGATTAAGGGAGGAAAATTGATGAGAGAAAGCCTTGATTTCTCTAGCAAAAATAAGAATTTAAACCAAGTTAAGCCGATTTCAAATGAGATAAAATTAACTCAGGCTGAACTTAGTGAAGATAAAATGACAGAAGAATGTGGAGTTTTTGGTATTTTTAATGCAGATGGTGAAAGCAGTGCTGCTGAATTGACATATCTTGGTTTAATTGCCCTGCAGCACCGAGGTCAGGAAAGTGCTGGTATCTGTGCAAATCACCAGGGTGAGTTCAATCTGCATAAGGGAATGGGTCTGGTAGAAAGTGTTTTTGAAAAAGAAGATATAAGAAGTCTAAAAGGGGAGATGGCAATTGGACATGTCCGCTATTCTACCAGCGGTTCCAGCAAACTTGCTAATGCTCAGCCAATCCTGATTAACAGTATCAAAGGTGACCTAGCCTTAGCCCATAATGGTAACCTGGCTAATGGAGCAGAGCTCAGAAATAATCTGGAGCAGAATGGATCGATATTTCATTCTACTTTAGACACAGAAGTAATTGCCCATCTGGTGGCCCGATCCTTTGAAGATGATATTGTCGAAGCCTTAGTTCAGAGTTTACATCAGCTGAAGGGTGGATTTTCTCTGGTGGCAATGGCCAAAGACCAGCTGGTTGCAATCCGAGATCCAAGAGGATTTAGACCGCTTTCAATTGGGAAATTAGACAACAGTTATATTGTAGCTTCCGAAAGCTGTGCCTTTGATATAATTGGAGCAGAATTTGTACGGGATGTGGCTCCAGGTGAGGTTGTTGTAATTGATGAAGATGGAATAAAAAGCAGACGTTATACAGGAGAAAATGGGACCAGTCTCTGTGTTTTTGAATATATCTATTTTGCCCGTCCTGACAGTAATATAGCCGGTCAGAATGTTTTGCTTGCCCGCAAGGAAATGGGTAAACAGCTGGCTCGAGAGATGGATGTTGAGGCAGATATAGTTGTCCCAGTACCTGATTCAGGGATAGCAGCAGCTCTTGGTTTTGCTGAAGAATCAGGTATTCCCTATGCTCAGGGAATCTTAAGGAACCGCTATATGGGCAGAACCTTTATTCAGCCAACTCAGGAGATCAGAGATTTAAAAGTACGTCTTAAGCTGTCACCAATCAAAGAAATTATTGAGGGTAAAAGAGTAATTTTAATCGATGATTCAATTGTTCGAGGAACAACAAGCAAACAGATCATTGGCAGGATTAAAGAAGCAGGTGCTGAAGAAGTTCATATGGCTATCTCCTCCCCACCTGTAGAACATCCCTGCTATTTCGGTCTTGATACCTCGCGGCGCCAGGAATTAATAGCCAGCAGCAGTACAGTTGAAGAAATTAGTGAGAGCATTGGAGCTGACAGCCTTTATTACTTAAGTCAGGCAGGGATGCTCAAATCAATTAAAACCAATGTTGAACTCGGTTTTTGCACTGCCTGTTTTGATGGAGATTATCCAATAGACAGCCGCTACTTAAGTGAGGAGGAATAATTATGGGCTTAGATTACAAAAAAGCTGGGGTGGATATTGATGCCGGTAATCAGGCAGTTGAACTGATTAAAAAAAATGTCCAGTCAACCTTTGGTCCGGAAGTTATGACCGGACTGGGTGGTTTCGGGGGGCTATTTAAACCCGATTTAAGCAAATATAAAAATCCCGTTTTAGTTTCCGGTACAGATGGGGTGGGAACCAAGCTTAAACTGGCCTTCAAACTGGATCTGCACAATACAATTGGTATTGATCTGGTTGCGATGTCAGTTAATGATATTCTGGCTCAGGGAGCAGAGCCCTTATTTTTTCTCGACTACCTGGCAACCGGTAAGCTGGAGCCAGAAAAAACAGCTGAGATTGTAAAAGGTATTGCAGTCGGCTGTAAAGAGGCAGGAGCTGCTTTAATCGGGGGAGAAACTGCTGAAATGGCAGGCTTTTATCAGCCGGGCGAATATGATCTGGCAGGTTTTGCAGTTGGAATAGTCGACCAGGATCAGATCATAACTGGCCAAGAAATTCAAGCCGGAGATTTAGTTATCGGACTTAAATCAGATGGACTGCACAGCAATGGTTTTACTCTGGCCCGGGCAGCACTTTTTGATAAAGCAGGCTATGATTATACTGCAGAAATAGAGGGGATGGAAAAGAATCTTGGTGAAGAACTGCTCCAACCGACAAAAATTTATGTAAAAACTGTTTTAGAACTTTTAGATAAATTTAAAATTAAAGGAATTGCCCATATAACCGGGGGTGGCTTGATTGAAAACTTACCTCGAATACTTCCAGACGGGCTAAAAGCTGAAATTAAAAAAGAAAGCTGGCAGCCCCAGCGAATTTTTAAGCTAATTCAAGAAGCAGGAGAAATTGCGGAAAAAGAAATGTACAGAACTTTTAATATGGGAATTGGGATGACGCTAGTTATAGAAAAAAATGATAAAGTTCAACTACTTAGTAAACTTGAGCAAATGGGAGAAAAAGCCTGTCTGATTGGAGAAATAAAAGCAGGAGCTGGGGACTCATCTCTCGAATTAAAGTAAAGAAGGTGCATAAATGCTAAAAATAGCTGTTTTCGCCTCAGGTAGAGGCTCAAATTTTCAATCAATTATCGACAAAATAAAAAGTGGAGATATTCCAGCTGAAGCTAAACTTCTAATCAGTGACCGCCAGGATGCCGGTGCTTTAAAAAGAGCAGAACACGAAAATATTGAAAATTTATTTATTGACCCTGTTCATTTTGAGACAAAAGCTGATTATGAAGAGGAGCTGATTGGAATTTTAGAGAATGCTGGGATAGAGCTTGTTGTTCTGGCAGGCTACATGAGGATTCTATCACCAATTTTTGTTAAACATTTTCAAAATAAGATTATCAATATTCATCCGTCACTTTTGCCTGCTTTTAAAGGTCTTAACGCCCAAAAACAGGCGGTTGATTATGGAGTTAAATACAGCGGCTGTACAGTTCATTTTGTTGATCAAGGAATGGATACAGGTCCTATTATCAAACAGGCAGTTGTAGAGGTTAAAGATGATGATACTGCTGATGATCTGGCTGCCAGAATTTTAAAAGAAGAACACAAGATTTATCCTGAAGCAGTGAAGTTAATTGCAGAGGAAAGAATTAAAGTTAAAGGACGAAAAGTTAAAATTCTAAAGGAGGAAAAATAACTTTGTCTAAAATTAAAAGAGCATTAATTAGTGTTTCAAACAAGGAAGGTATTGTAGATTTTGCTGAAGGTTTAAAAGAATTTGATGTAGAAATCATTTCAACAGGTGGTACTGGTAGAATGTTGAAAGAAAATGGAATCGAAGTTACAGATATTGATCAGGTAACAAATTTTCCGGAAATGATGAATGGAAGAGTTAAGACCTTACATCCGGCAGTTCACGGTGGTATTCTGGCAGTCAGAGATAATGAAGAGCATTTAAAGGAAATTGCAGCTCAGAATATTGAGCCAATTGATCTGGTGGTCTGCAATCTTTATCCCTTTGCTGAAACCATTGCCAGAGATGATGTTACCTTAGAAGAAGCGATTGAAAATATCGATATTGGTGGTCCCACAATGATCCGTTCAGCTGCTAAAAATAATAATGACGTAGCAGTGGTAGTTGATCCAGCTGATTATGATCAGCTTTTAGCTGAGATGAAGGTTGGAAATGGTGCTTTAACTAAAACTCAAAAATTAAAGCTTGCCTACAAGGCTTTTTACCACACTGCAGAATATGATCAGAGAATACAGAAATATCTGGGAGGAATTGTGCTGGAAGAAGAGGAAAAGCAGCAGCTGCCTGAAACACTTTTAGACCGCTATGATAAAAGAGAAGACCTCCGCTACGGGGAAAACCCGCATCAGAAAGCAGCATTTTACTTAGAAGATGAGCAGAATGAGCCTTCAATTTCGACAGCCGAGCAGCTTCATGGTAAAGGGATGTCCTATAACAACATTAATGATACAGATGGGGCTTTAGAGCTGGTTAAAGAATTTGAAGCTAAGCCAACTGCTGCAGTAATCAAACATGCCAACCCCTGTGGAATCGCTGCGGCTGACAATTTAAAAGATGCCTTTGTCAATGCTCATGCTGGTGACCCTTTATCTGCTTTTGGCTCAATTGTGGCAGCCAACCGAAAAATTGATGCAGCAACAGCTAAAGAAATTGCCGATCAGGATAAATTTATTGAAGTTGTAATTGCTCCAGATTATGAGGCTGAGGCACTGGAAATCCTAAAAGAGCGCTCTGAAAAAATGAGAATTTTAAAAACTGGTGAGCTTTCTATTAATCACAAAAAGCCGGGTTATAGTATGAAAAAAGTAACCGGTGGACTTTTAGTTCAGGATAGAGATTTAGCTCAGACTACTGCCCAAGATTTAGAGGTAGTAACTGAAAAAGCTCCGACTGAAGAGCAGATTGAGGATCTCTTATTTTCCTGGAAAGTTGTTAAACATGTCAAATCAAATGCAATTGTAATGGCTAAAGATGAGATGGTAGTTGGTGTTGGTGCCGGTCAGATGAGCAGAGTTGATTCGATGATTATTGCCGGGCGCAAAGCTGACGGCCGTCAGCAGGGTGGAGTTGTAGCTTCTGACGCCTTCTTCCCCTTCCCGGATGCTGTAGAAAAAGCAGCTGAACTGGGAATCAAAGCGATTATTCAGCCCGGTGGCTCAATCCGAGATGATCAGGTAATTGAAGCCTGTGATAAATTAGGGATTGCCATGGTCTTTACAGGTAAAAGACACTTTAGACATTAGATTCTAATTTAAGAAGCAGTTTATATATGAGCACGTTAAATAGCTTAAATTTAAAAAAATCTAATTAATTTGAATTAACATAGATTTCCCTAATCAATTCTCCATTTCTTATTAATGGTACCTACTCAGCCGTTAATAGAGGGATGGAGAATTTTTCTAATTAAAATTTAATTTTCTTTTAATTGAATTTTCAAATTAATTTAATATAATATTTATAGATGGAATTAAAAAGTCAGGGAGGGGTGATAAATAAAGAGGAGTCAGATATTGCTTACTGGAAATTACAGGAAAAAACAGTTTAAACTAAAATTAAAATAATTAAAATTAGGGAGGTAATTCAAATGTCAAAAAGAGTTGGGATTTCACTTCTTTTTTTAATGGTTTTTATTTTTGTTTTTGCTGGAGCAGTCAGTGCAGCTGAAGGTGATATAACATTATATACACCTTATACAGGTTTATCGGTAACTCCGGGTGAAAGTCTGGATTATAATATTGATGTGCTAAATAACAGTTATGAAATTAAAAATTTGAGTTTTGCTGTACAGGATCTGCCAGAAGGCTGGGATTATACAATAACCTCAGGTGGTAAAAGCATAGAGGAACTGGCAGTAAAATCCAAAGATTTTAAAGACGAAAATCAAGAAAGTATTGACTTAAAGGTCAATGTACCTTTGAAGATAGAAAAAGGAAATTATAGCTTTACCTTAACAGCTAAAAGTGAAAGTGGCGAAATATTTCAGCTGCCTTTAGATGTAAAAATTGCTGAAAGAGGAGTTTTTGAAACTGAATTTACAGTTGATCAGAATAACATGGAAGGCTACTCTGATTCAACCTTTACTTATGATACAACCTTAAGAAATAGAACTGCAGAAAAGCAGCATTATGCTTTAAAAGCTGATGCTCCTCGGGGTTGGGATGTAAGATTTAGAGAAGCCGGTTCCTATATTACCTCGATAACTATCGAATCCGGTGAAAGTAAGACGATTTCAGTCAAGGTTGAACCGGCAGTAAATGTTGCTGCAGATACATATAAATTTTCAGTTGAAGCAAATTCCGGTTCTACTTCTAAAAAAATTGATTTAGAAGCAGTAATTAAAGGTAAATACGGCTTGAATTTAACAACTCCTTCCGGCCGATTGAGCAGAGAAATTGTGGCTGGAGAAAACAAAAAAATTGACTTAACAATAAAAAATTCTGGAACCATAACTTTACGAGATATTAAACTTAATGCCACTACACCTTCTGACTGGTCTGTTGACTTTGAAAAAGATGAAATTTCAAAATTAGAAGCAGGAGAAACTGAAACTATAACTGCAGATATAAAAGCAGGTGACCAGGCAATTGCTGGTGACTATCAGCTTACTTTAAAAGCCAATACTCCTGAAGCTAGTTCTCAGGCTAACTTCAGAATTACAGTAAAAACTTCTATGGTCTGGGGATGGGCTGGAATTTTGATTATTCTGGCAGTAATAGCAGTTATATTTTATTTCGTTAGAAAATACGGGAGGAGATAATAATGGCTGAAACAATTATCTCTACCAGTGAACTAACAAAAAAATATGGTGATATAAAGGCCGTAAATGAGCTGGATTTGAATATAAAAAAGGGTGAAATTTATGGTCTGCTGGGTCCAAATGGAGCGGGTAAAACAACAACAATTTTAATGCTCCTGGGTTTGACTGAACCCAGCTCTGGATCGGCAGAGATTAAAGGACTAAACACTACCCGGGATTCAATTGAAGTCAAAAAATTTACCGGATATCTGCCCGATCAGGTAGGATTTTATGATAACAGCACTGGCAAAGAAAATTTAATTTATACTGCCCAATTAAATGGAATGGATGCTGCAGCTGCAGAGAAAAAAGCGGAAGAAATGATTAATCTGGTAGGCTTAGATAATGTGGTTGATAACAGAGTAGCTACCTATTCTAAAGGTATGCGGCAGCGGCTGGGACTGGCCGATGTTTTAATTAAAGATCCTGAGATAGTTATACTTGATGAGCCTACTATAGGAATCGATCCCACAGGAATCAATGAATTTCTAGATTTAATCCGCAGTTTAAGTAAAGAAAATGGGATTACTGTTCTTTTATCTTCACATCTTTTAAATCAGGTACAGCAGATTTGTGATCGGGTTGGTATTTTTGTTAAAGGACAGCTGCTGGCCGAAGGAAGTATTAAAGATCTGGCAGATCAGCTGCTGGAAGAGAAAGAGATTAACCTCAATGTTAAAATTAAGGATTATTCAGAACAGACTGTTGAAAAGATTGCCGCTCTGGATGAAGTTAGGGAAATTAAAGAACAGGAAAATCTTTTAGATGAAATCTATCAGCACTACTTTAAAGGGGGTGAAGTTGATGCCCGATTATAATAATTCTTTTAGTGTAATGGTCAACAAAGAAATTTCAGATCACGTTAAAAGCTGGAAGTTTATTATAATAGTAGCTTTAATCCTGCTGACCACTTTTGCTTCCATCTATTCGATTTTGAATTTAATTAAAAACAATGCTGCAGTAATTAATCAGGAAGATAATTTCCTCTTTTTAAAACTGTTTACTGCAACAACAGGCAGCATACCGAATTTTATGACATTGATAAGTTTTCTGGGACCAATACTGGGGATAGCACTCGGTTTTGACCTGGTGAATTCGGAACAAAATCAGGGAACAATCAGTAGGGTTTTATCACAGCCAATTCCCCGCGATTATTTTATTACCAGTAAATTTGCAGCAGCAATTTCGCTTGTCTTTTTGCTGGTTTTTTCAATCGGATTTTTGGTCATGGGTGCAGGATTAATTTCGATTGGGCTTCCACCCACATTAGGCGAATTCTTAAGAATATTCATCTTTTTGTTTCTGAGTGGAGTCTATATTGCCTTCTGGCTTAATCTTGGTATTTTATTTTCAATTATCTTTAAGCAGTCTGCAACTTCAGCACTGGCAAGTCTTGCTGTTTGGCTTTTCTTTACGGTATTTTACTCAATGCTGGTTAATATTACTGCCAGATCGATAGCGTCAAATCCATTTGACTTAAGGAGTTTAACTGCAGCTTTATCAAGGCTTTCTCCCAACTATTTATATAATGAATTAACGACTATTCTATTAACACCTTCAATTAGAACTTTAGGCGGCCTTAGTTTTAAACAGCTGCAGGGAGCAATTCCATCAACTTTATCTCTTGATCAGAGTCTAATTTTGGTCTGGCCGCACTTTACAGCTTTAATTGCAGCTTCTTTAATCTGTTTTGCAGTCTCTTATCTGTCATTTATGAGAAAAGAAGTTCGAGCTTAAAATCAACTTAATAGAAATAAATAACGATAAAAATAAAGCCCACTTCTGCGTTTAATTAAGAAGTGGGCTTTAAATATTAGACATAAAATTAGACATAAAAAAACCGCCTCGGGAAAAAGGCGGTTAAAACAAGGAGAAAAGTATCTAGTACTTTTATCTATGCTTAAAGCTGTCCTCTGCAACAGCTTAAAAAAGGGGATAACAAATTTCTATCTCTTTGCTACAATTATATAATATCAGTGCTGTCTCTTATACAC
>QBLP01000168.1 GCA_003070825.1 Halanaerobium sp.
GGTAGTGACTGAATATTCTGTAGATAGTATATGTTCTCAATAACTTAAATTTGACAATGCTTAAATATTTTTATGCAATGCTAGTGATTTTTTTATTACTTTGAATGATAATTAATTCTTTTATTTTTTCAATTGTTAATGCTTGCAAAGTTGATCCTGCTGACATTTTTTTATATTGCTTTTTTATTAAATTTGAATCAAAACAATATTTTATAAACTTAGAATTGATATAATTATTAGATTCTAAAATAATTTGAGTAATATTTCCATCTTTATAATAAAAATCTCTACCATCACAAACCCAAACTTGCCCTATTGTTCCAATAGAAGTAATCAAAATATCTCCTTTTTCAGGAATACCATATCTATTTTTTATTTTATTAAAATGTTCTTTAGAAATGTAATTCCTTGCTTCAGCCTTTAATCTTTTACTCAACCTAGCGACCTCTTTTGAGCGATAAAATGGAATTCCTTTATCTCTATAATCTTTTTCATGAATTCTCTTAGCTGAAGTAATAATGGAGATTCTTTTAAATGGTATTACATCACTATATTCAGGTATCTCGCCAATCCATTCAACTCCACTATCTTTCATCTCAATCTCATCAACTAATTCTCCATCCTCACTAAGATATTTATCTCCTAATTTACCTTTAGTTACAGCTTCAGTTATAACTGATTTTTTATATTTTTCAAGATTGTCTATAAGCTTTTCTTTTTTATTTATTATCTTATCTATTTCAGTTGTTTTTTGGTCGAGATATGATGCTATTTTTTGTTGTTCACTTTTGGAAGGTAAAGGACATTCAATTTCTAAATATCTTTTTGTATCTAAATTTTGAATTCCTGTTGTTTGATTAATAACTTTTAAAATTTCTCTTTTTTGATAAACAGAAACATTCACATACTTTAAATAATCAGTTTTTATATATTCTTTTCTTGGTTCTATCTTAGCCATGAAATTAGCATAAATGGCTGGTTTTTCAGATTTATATTGTGCAACAAATCCAACAGGTTGTTTATCACCACCACCAGATTTTTCAAGTAATAAATCATCTTTTTCTAATAATAGTTCTTCTCTACTTGATTTATCTAAATTCCTAATGGTGAATTCTTGATCTTCAACTATATTTTTCTCTCTATTATAATCAGCAACTCTTACACAATATATATCATCACTATTGTTTTGAGCTTCTTCTCCCCATTTTCCATTTTGAATATTCTTGGTTAAGGTTCTAAATCTTTCAACATCCCACTCATTAGGAATCGTACCTATCCATTCAACACCACTATCCTTATACTCATCATATCTCTTATATTCTCTCATCATAACCACTACCCTAAAACTTTCTGCATAATCTCATTGATTTCTGCTTCCAGCTTTTCTATATCTTCTTTAATCTCATGAGAAGGCTCTAACTCTTCAAACTCGTAAAAATATCTGGTAAAAGGAATCTCATACCCAACTCTGGTATAAGAGTAATCAACCCAGGCTTCTGGCACATGTGGCTTAACTTCATTTTCAAAATAAGCTGTAATATTATCTTTTTCTTTCTCCACAAAATCAGAATAATCCTGTTTATATTCTTCTACTTTATGACTGAAGGGAATTCTCTCATAATCACGAAGATCTGTATCTGATTCTATCTTACCTCGCTTTTTGCAGTAATCAGCATTTTCATCTCTTTTGGCAAGTCCATTTCTTACAGCTTTCATTAAGGACCGCTTTAAATCTAAATCACCTAAAATATCTTTCAGTACTTCTTTAAATTCTTTTCTGTTTTTCCAGACTTTTTTCTGATCAGTATGTTCTCTCAATCTATTTAAAATTTTCTCCTGTAATTTCTTTCCTTCTTCAAGTTTTTCAAGTTTCTTTTTATCCTTAGACTTAAACTCAGGTGCTTCAGATAATTTCTTCAGCTTTTTATATTTTTCTTCATCAAATAATTTGGAGAAAGTATTTTCAGCATAAATATTTTCAATTCTCTCTTCAGTAATTTTGAAGTTTAATTTAAGTGGTCTTTCAATTCGAACTTTAAGATAACCAAATTCCTCTTTATTAAATATTTTAGAGTATTCATTTTCCTGGAAAGCACCATAGATTTCAGTTATTCTATTTATCTGCTGCTTAGAAATTTTGTTTCTTTTGGCACCCAAAGATTTTCTCATTTTTTTATAAAAACTAGTGGCATCAACCAGCTGAATCTTATCTTTTCTAACTGGTCCTTTTTCTAAATCATCATTTTTTCTGTTGGATAAAACCCAGATATAAGTAGCGATCCCAGTGTTGTAAAATAATTCTTCTGGCAGAGCAATAATACCCTCCAATAAATCATTCTCTATTATCCAGCGTCTGATTTCACTCTCACCGCTATTGGCATCACCAGTAAAGAGAGGAGAACCATTAAAGATAATAGCCATTCTACTACCTTTTTTATCAGTCTTCATCTTAGAAAGCATGTGCTGCAGGAAGAGAAGAGATCCATCAGAAGTTCTTGGTGTACCAGCACCAAATCTACCATCAAAGCCCTGATTCTTGTGCTCTTTTTTTACTTCCTTGCTGTCTTTTCTCCAGCTGACACCGAAGGGAGGATTCATTAAACCATATCTAACCCGTAAACCTTTATGTAAATCATTGGTTAAAGAGTTTCCTAAAGCAATGTTATCAGCATTTTCTCCTTCACCTTTAATCAACATATCTGCTTTACAGATAGCATAGGACTGATCATTAATCTCCTGACCATATAAGGCAACCTCAGCATTAGGATTCATCTCGTGAATGTAGTTCTCAGCTACTGAAAGCATACCACCAGTTCCGCAAGCAAAATCTCCTATAGTAGAAATATTACCTGGATTAGTCAGCTCATCTTCTTCACCATTAAAAATAATATTGACCATTAATTCTATTACTTCTCGTGGTGTATAGTGATCACCAGCTTCAGCATTTTCAGAAAATCTTCTAATTAATTCTTCAAATATGTAACCCATTTCCTGATTGGATACTTTCTCAGGATGTAAATCTAATTTATTAAACTCTTTAACCACGAGAAAGAGCAGATTATTTGAGTTAAGTTTAGTTATCTCTTTATCAAAATCAAAGTTTTCCATAATCTCTCTAATGTTAGCACTAAAACCTCTGATATATGCTCTTAAATTTTCTGCTATATTATCTGGATCATCAAGCAGTTTTTCAAAATCATATTTACTTTTGTTGTGAAATTTAAATCCTGCTGCTGCATTCAACAGTTCAGGGATATCTACTTCCTTTGCTTTCTCTAAAACTTTGTCTTTAGTCGGTTCTAAAATGCAGTCGAAGCGTCTTAAAACTGAAAGAGGTAGTATTATGTCTCCATATTTTTCTGGTTTGTATGGACCTCTTAAAAGATTTGCTATGTTCCAAATAAAATTTACTTTTTCTCCGAAATTGTTCATTATATTAATTGCCTCCTGATTTGATATCTCTTTTATGCTAAGCTTACTTTCTCTTTCAACATATCTCGATTCCATAAAATCACATCATTAATTTCAGCCAGTTCTTTTGCTGATTTAGTGAAATAATAATTTGTAATTACCATTGCTTTTTTTGCATTATAATATTTTTTTGCACCAATAACTTCTTGTATAGCAGAATTACTAACTTTATTAGAATATCTTTTAGCTTGTATAACAATGCGGTTATCTTTTTCAACTATTAAGTCCGCTCCTTGGTCACCAGATAGTTGGGTCACTTCTGCGTCATAACCTAATCTTATAAACAAATCTTTTAAAAAATATTCAAATTCCTCTCCTGTCATCATATCAATGTCGTTAATATCAGCACTCTTTTTATAATCAGCATTAGAATTCAAGAACTTATCCATCTCTTCAATATTCTTCTTTTTTCTTCTTGAATTTTTAATGTTATTTATTTTTTTGATAACATCATCAACCATTAAATTTAAATCAAACACATTAATCATCCAAACTATATAATCTTCATCTATGCTATATCCATAAATATCTAAATATTTTTTTGAAAAATGGGTTATATCTGATATTCTATTTGAATCAATGGCTTTTTCCAGCTCTTTAGAATACATATTCAACTTCTCTTTTTCTATAATAAGTGATAAAACATTATTACTTATCTGTATGTCTTTTTTCTCCAATAAATATTCTTTAAATGTTGTTATAAAATCATCAGAAAAATTTGTTTTAGGTATATCTAAAGCACTATTTATAGATTTATTAAGTAACTTACGAACTTCATGCTCCATAATTTCTATAAAATTATTTGATTTGCGATCTATAATATTTTTGGTTTTTTGTTCAGAATAAATCAACTCAGAAATCATATCCAGACTTAAACCACCAGTTATATCAAGTTCTTTCTCTAAATAATTTTGTGCTCTTTCTAAACCTTCAAACCTGAATTCTGCATTAAGATCTAACTCATAGGTATTATCTAGTGGAGAAAACTCAAAATCTCTAAAAGTTGATTTTTTATCAATATATTTTCTCAGTACAACTTTAATCTTGGCCATATCTTGAGAATTAAATTCTTTTTCTTCGTTAGAATTTCGATTCTTAGAAGACTCGGGTCTATCTAAAAGAAAATATGAGATCAATACAATAAACAATAC